>JAYRVB010000431.1:0-2364 GCA_041918775.1 Chitinophagales bacterium | reverse complement strand
TGTACCGGAAAAGGTAGGAGCAAAAGCAAGGACAATATATCGCTCCGGAATGGAATCGATTAACTGTTGCGTAATCTGGTAAGTAACCGCGTCTGTAAAATCGAAGTCAGCCCCTTCAGGACCAGTAACGCTTACACGCACTCTGTTCCTGTCCTCCATGGGAGCCAGCTCAGATGGAATTTTTTTACCTAGAAAGAAGATGATTCCCGCGCATCCACCCACAATCAACAAGGCTATCCAACGCACTCGCATAAAGGCTTGAAGGCTCCTTTTGTAGAGGTTTTCCATTCCAACAAAAAAGGGTTCTGTCCACAAGTAAAATTTCGAATGCTTGTGTACACCCTTTCGGGTTAGGAAGATATTTAAGACCGGCGTAAGGGTAAGGGATACAAAAGCCGAAATAAGCACCGCGCCGGCAAGTACTATTCCAAACTCCCTGAATAATTTTCCAACAAATCCTTCGAGAAAAATGATCGGTAAAAACACAATGGCCAGGGTCAGGGATGTGGCGATGACGGCAAAGTAGATTTCCTTTGATCCTTCCAGGGCAGCTTTGTATTTGTTCATGCCCTGCTCCATCCGTTTAAAGATATTCTCAGTCACTACGATTCCATCATCCACGACGAGTCCTGTGGCTAGCACAATAGCCAGGAGCGTAAGTACATTGATGGAAAAGCCCATGATGTACATGATAAAGAAAGCACCGAGCAGGGATACCGGAATATCGATCAATGGGCGAAGGGCAATGGTCCATTCCCTGAAAAATAAAAAGATGATAATGACGACCAGGCTGATCGCAATGATCAGTGTTTCTTTAACTTCCAATATCGCATTGCGGACAAAGGTGGTTCGGTCATAACCTACTTCAAGCAGGATATCATCAGGCATGTCCTTCTTGATCGTCTCGAGTCGTTTGTAGATTTCATCTACGATTTGGATTTGGTTACTACCTGGTTGCGCCACAATCCCAATGCTGATGGAGGGTACGTTGTTTTTCCTGGACACCGACTCTTCGAGTTCAGGCCCCAGCTCAGCATATCCTACATCCTTAAACCGGATTACTCCGTTATCACCTTCACGCAGAATAAGGTCGTTAAACTCCTTCTCTGTGGTAAGTTTTCCATATGTCTTGATGATCAGCTGGGTTTCGTTCCCCCGGATCTTTCCACCTGGTAATTCTATATTTTCTTTATCAAGCGCTTCTTTAATATCTGAAATGACAAGTTTGTGCGCTATCAATTTGGAAGGATCAATCCACAACCGCATGGAGTAACGCTTTCCGAAAACGTTGACTGAACTCACTCCCGGAATAGTCTGCAACTGCTCCTGCACTACGTTTTCCGCATAGTCGGTCAGTTCCATCATGTTCTTGGTCTGACTCTGGATCTGCAGGAACACAATAGGATCAGAATCAGAATCTGACTTACTGACGATCGGTGGTGCGTCGATATCCTGTGGGAGGTTGCCCGCCGCCAGGGATACTTTGTCACGCACATCATTGGCTGCCCGCTCCAGGTCTACCCCCAATTCAAACTCCACCGTTATGTTGCTTGCCCCCTGTGTGCTTGTGCTGGTGATATTGACAACCCCCTGCACCCCATTGATGATTTTTTCCAGCGGCTCTGTGATCTGTTGTTCTATGATGCCCGGATCAGCCCCGACATACGTCGTCTTCACATTGATGACCGCCGGATCGATCGCCGGATATTCCCGCACACTCAGAAAAGAATATCCAATCAACCCGAAGATGATAATCAGGATGGAACATACGATCGCGAGGACAGGACGACGGAGGGATAGTTCGGATAAATTCATTCTGTGAGTTGTGAACTGTGAGTTGTGAGTATAGGAAAAACAGTTTCTGGCTGTTGTTCACCACCGTCCCTCAGTAGAAATAATGTGTGCATTTTTTTCATTCCTGACTTTTAATAAGTCCTGTTAATACCTTAAAAGTATTGATGATCAATTCGCCTAAATCAGCCACCTGATCATCTGTTAATAACTCTAAATCATAAGCAACACCAATAGCAGTATCCACTTCAATCAATGATCCTCGCGAAATTTCAAAAAACCGCTTTCGGTCTGCTTTTGATTTTCTGGAAGATCCCTCTGCTATATTCAGATGGATGGATAGTCCAGCTCTTCGTATCTGGGAGGTCAATCCATATCTTTCATCATCCGGAAGTAACTTCGTGATCTTATAAGCTTCAAGAATTAGTTTTCTTGAATATTTATAAACATCAAGCTGGGTATGAGCTAATTTCAAAAACATGGCATTTCAATTTAAAAGGTGAAGAATTGTTTGTCACCATGTAGTGTCTTAACCCCCCCAAAATGTTACCCTGTTTTTAAAATTTTTTCATT
>JAYRVB010000430.1:0-2740 GCA_041918775.1 Chitinophagales bacterium | reverse complement strand
TAAATGTGTTTGTAACATTTTGTGATGCACGTTGCTGCTTCCCGCTTTTGTATGCACCAGCAGATCATCCGCAAAAATGGTCAGTCCGGATGCATCTCTTTGTAATTTGAGTAGGTGTATCAAAGCACTGGCACATACTGCGGAAAAGATCACCTTATTAAAGTGTAATCCTGATGCGGTTTTATCAGGCTCCGGAAAGTACATACTGGAAGAAGCATCGATAACGATCTGACAACGAAGGTTGGTTTCTTCCTCATACTTTTTGGTGAACAACTTATCCGTCCGCCCAAAAACCTTCCAGTCAATATGCCGTGTTGCCTCGCCCGGATTGTATATCCGATGCTCGGCAAACTCAACGGAAAAACCGTGGAAAGGACTCTTATGTAAGCCCAGAATAAACCCTTCCACCACCTGTTTAGCGATGAGCTCAAGGTGTTCAACCTGGTGCAGATCCTGAAGAGATATGAGGTGTTGATCAGCCATGATGATTGCAAGATACTAAAAAGCCTCCCATCTAACGCTGGAAGGCTTCAATTGTGTATAGAGTGGTGATCACATATGTTGTTTCACCTTCGCGTCGAGCACACTTTTAGGCACTGCCCCAACTTGTTTGTCAACCACCTGGCCATTTTTCACAAACAGGATGGTTGGGATGTTGCGGATACCGTACATCATAGAGATCTCAGGGTTAAAGTCTACGTTTACTTTTCCGATCTGAACTTTACCCTCGTAGTCTTTGGCGAGTTCTTCAATTACAGGACCTACGACACGGCAAGGACCGCACCATTCTGCCCAGAAATCGATCACGCTGAGTTTAGAGCTGTCAAGCACTGTTTGCTTGAAATTTGCATCGGTAAATTCTAATGCCATAAAAAGAGATTACGTTGGTTTATGCTATTTATTGATTCAAGTAAGTGTAAAACGCCCGGCGCATGGAAAAGTTCCCAGTCACGCTCCTACCCATAACACAAAATTAACCCGACACGGTCAAAGTTACCTCCCCAAATTTCCCCAAATTGTTTAAAACCGGCCGGTCAGCCCTGATTCCGCCCACTTTGTTGCGCAAAAGCACGTCGAACTGCTCGGTATGCTCGATCACCTTAACCACTATACTATCCTTGCCCGGGTGATCCTGCATGATGGAGGCCAGATTCTGGAGCATCTCACGGTTGAGGTCCTGAAGGCTCAGGCTGAGGGTGACCTTCATCGACTTCTTCTCCCGAACCTCGCTCAACAACTGTATGTCGGAAACCCAGAATCGTTTGCGTTCAGGGTCGTGGCGATCCGACTGATAGGCTCCACGCACATAAAGCACATTACCGGTTTGGTCGACGTAGTTCTTGAACTTGATATAATTGTTCTTAAAAAGTCCAATTTCTATACTTCCGGTAAAATCTTCCAGATGGAATATCGTGTATTTATCACCTGACTTCCCAACACGGGTATCTGTGGAGGCCACATATCCAACCAGCGTAACATCACCTTTGTCGGCAAACTTTTCAATATCCTTGATCACTGCCGTTTTGAAGGCTTCAGCTTCTACTTTAAAATCATCCAGCGGGTGACCACTCATGTACATCCCCACCACCTCGAATTCCTTTTTCAGTTTTTCTATGGTGTTCCATTCAGGCACTTCCGGTACTTTAGGCTCAGCTATTTCAACATCTGCTGAATCACCAAAAAGTGTTGCCTGCGATTTTACGGTATCTCCGTTGAAATTATTCCCATAGCGAATAGCCAATTCGATCACATTCAATGTTTCATTCCTGCCTACGGCAAAGAACTGCGAGCGATGCAACCCAAAACTATCGAGCGCGCCGGCATATACCAAGGCCTCAAATGTTTTCTTATTTACACTACGTAGGCTCACACGACGGGTTACATCAAAAATCCCCGTAAAGGGTCCGTTCGCTTTGCGCTCATTGATGATCTCGATCACTGCGCTCTCCCCCACCCCTTTGATCGCTGACATTCCAAAGCGGATCTGCCCTGCTGTATTCACAGAGAAATTAATATCAGATTCGTTGATATCAGGTGGAAGTACCGGCACACCCATGCGGCGACATTCATCCATAAAGAAACTTACCTTGTCGATATTGCCCTGGTTATGCGTGAGCACGGCGCTCATATATTCGGCAGGATAATGTGCTTTGAGATAGGCGGTTTGATAAGCCACAAAAGCGTAACAGGTCGAGTGCGATTTATTGAAGGCATATTGGGCAAAGGCTTCCCAGTCTGTCCATATCTTTTCACATACCTTTTTATCCAGAGCATTGTTCGCAGCACCTTCGATGAATTTCGACTTCATCTTATCCAACACATCTTTCTGCTTTTTACCCATGGCCTTGCGCAGCGTATCAGCATCGCCTTTGGTAAAGCCTGCGAGTTTTTGCGAAAGCAACATCACCTGTTCCTGATACACAGTTACCCCGTATGTCTCCTGCAAATATTCTTCCATTTGTGGCAGGTCGTACTCGATCGCTTCGCGACCATGCTTGCGTTTGATATAGGTAGGAATATACTCCAAAGGTCCCGGGCGATATAAAGCGTTCATCGCAATGAGGTCTTCGAATTTATCCGGCTTTAATTCACGGAGATATTTTTGCATGCCCGGACTTTCAAACTGGAAAGTGCCGTTGGTTTCTCCACGTTGGTATAATTCGAAGGTCTGTGTATCATCCAGAGGGATCGTATCAATATCTATTTCTACACCATGATTTTCTTTGATCAGCTTCAATGC
>JAYRVB010000429.1:0-15642 GCA_041918775.1 Chitinophagales bacterium | reverse complement strand
TTGGCCAATGCGGCGATCTTTCCGGCCTGATCTGGGGCGATTCCCTTTTGGCTGACCAGAAACCGGGTCACATCCGCATCGCTTAATCGGGTGAACTTGACGATCTGTACGCGGGACAGGATGGTGTTGATGATGCGCTCAGGGTCGTTGGCCACGAGCAGAAATACCGTATTATCCGGTGGTTCCTCCAATATCTTTAACAATCGATTCCCCTCCGTACTCAAAAACTCCGGAAGCCAGAGGATGAGCACTTTGTAAAGGCCTTCATAATTTTTGAGCGACAGGCGTCTCAGGATGTCCTGACATTCTTTGGAGGTGATATTCCCCTGTTTGTTGGTATCTGTGAGCGAGCTGATCCAGTGGTTGTAGTTGCCATAGGGTGTCTGATGCACAAAATTGCGCCATTCCTGCATCCAGTCGGCACACAACTCATGGTCATCATCCTTAATGAATGGAAAGGTATAATGCACATCCGGGTGAATGACCTTGGCCGTTTTCGTACAACTCGGGCATTTACCGCAGGAATCCTTTGTGGTGCTGCCATCCGGCAGATCTATCTGTTGTTTATCCTCACAATTGATATACTGTGCAAATGCCAGTGCCATGGCCAGGTTACCCGAGCCTTCAGGGCCCAGAAAGAGTTGCGCATGGCTGACGCGGTTCTCATCCACTGCTCTGATGAGCTGCTGTTTGATAGCCGTTTGACCTATGACGTCGCGAAAAAACATGCTGTTAAACTAATGCAATTTTTTGGCAACTCATTGCACACCGATATGCTGCAGGAGGGTGTCGTTGATCGGGTTTTCAGCCGGTGGAAAAACATGGATGAGCGCACCCTGTTCATCGCACAGGAATTTCTGAAAATTCCAGGCGATCTCTTTGTTGGCTCCGCCATCCAAAGGCTGAGTAGTAAGCCATTTGAATACCGGATTGGCTGCAGCACCTATCACCTCGCTTTTGGAAGCGAGTGGAAAGGTAACGCCATACTTATATGCGCAGAAATTTTTGATCTCCTTATTCGTTCCGGGTTCCTGTTCGCCAAAATCGTTGCTCGGAAAGCCTACAATGGCCAGTTTATCCGCATACAATTCATGTAATTCCTGAAGTTGTTTGTATTGATCGGTATACATACAATCGCTTGCCGTATTCACGATCAGCACTTTTTTTCCGGTAAATTGGGAGAAGTCAATCACACCACCATCTATCGAGGGAAACCGGAGATCATGCAATGTAGAGCCGTTCTTCGTCATCATCCGATGTAAAATTAAAGGTTTTTGCCAACCTTTGTATCAAATCAGGTGTTATGTCGTCAATGAAAGCTACAGTAGTCAGAAGAGCCACCTTCAATGCAGCACACCGCCTGCACAATCCGGCATGGGATGATGCAAAAAATGCAGAGATCTTTGGCTTGTGCAACAATCCGAATTACCACGGACATAACTATACATTATTTGTGCACATTTCCGGAGAGATCGATACGGCAACCGGATATGTGATGGACCTGAAAGAAGTGAACCAGTTGATCAAAACCCTGGTGATCGAGCCATTTGATCATCAGAATTTAAACTTAGATGTGCCTGAATTCAGGCAATTGATACCAAGTGCTGAAAATATTGCCCGTGTGATCTATGATAAATTCAGATCAACGCTCTCTCCCGCTTACCAGGTGAAGATCATTTTACACGAAACGGAAAATAATTTTGTGGAGTATCCTGCCTGATTGAAGGCAATATTTCCTAATTCTGTTTATCTCCAGTAGTACTGATGCCGAGTTTATGCTGCATCAGGCCGGCGACACCTTCTGCGCGTTGCTTCATCAATTCGGCACGCGGACCACGGTACTGTTGATCTATCGTTTCTCGAAAATGCATGAGCCAACGCCTGAAGTGTTCATCACTGAGTGGCGATTTGGCATGTAGATCAAAGTGAGGCGTCATGGCATTCCTTGTATACACGATGGTGCCCAGGACCGTAGCTTCCCAAAAATCGATGATCAATGGTGTATGGGTCTCCCAATTGACCTTGGCCACTTCATCAAACAAATAGCCCAGAGCAGGGTCCTTGCGGACTTTCTCATAGAAAACCGTAACAATGCGGGTGATATCTGCCCTGTCGCGGATATCTGTCTTCACGATGCAAGCCATTGTGTTTCTATAGTGTTTGCCTGAAATAATATTTTGTGCACCGGACACTTATCCGCCACCATAAGCAGTCTGTCCATTTGCTCCGCTGTTACCGATTCTTCCGTAGTGATCTTTCGAACGAATTTTTTATTGCCTGACTCGTCTGTGAGCAGGTTGATCTCCACCCTGATCTCGCCGAGCGCCCAGGCTTTGCGTTGAGCATACATGCGCAAGGTAATTGCCGTGCAACTGGCCAAACTCATGCACAACAGCGTTTGTGGCGTTGGTCCGGTGTTTGCGCCGCCTTTTTCCGTAGGTTCATCGGCAATAACTGTAAAAGATTCTGAAATATTCTGTGTGGCAAACGCTACATTTCCCAGAATTCCGGTGACTGATATGTTGTTTTCCATTAATGTGATAGCTGTTTAGTGACCAATAATGTGTCCAATGCCCAATGTATTGCGGTTAACTCAGGTTAGCGTCCCCTTAACCTTTTTTAACTTTGATGCACAAATTTACTGTCTTCAACCTGTGTTTAGTACGTAAATTTGTAACCCTTTTTTGTGCAATAAGAACAAACCTACAGAATTATGGATGCTGCGATATCAACCGATATCAGAGAGTTAAATGAAAAGATACATACGGAAAGTGCTTTTATCGACCTGCTGCGCTTAGAAACATCTAAAGCAATAGTCGGTCAAAAGTATATGATAGACCGTTTGTTGTTAGGCTTACTTTCCCAGGGGCATATATTACTTGAAGGGGTACCTGGATTAGCTAAAACTTTAGCGATCAAAACCCTTGCCTCTGCGATCAATGCGAAATTTGCCCGTATTCAATTTACACCTGATCTGTTGCCTGCTGATTTGATCGGCACTATGATCTATAACCAGAAAGACAACAATTTTAGTGTACGCAAAGGACCGATCTTTGCCAATTTCATTTTGGCAGATGAGATCAACCGCGCCCCGGCCAAAGTGCAAAGTGCCTTATTGGAGGCGATGCAGGAAAGGCAGGTTACCATTGGTGAAAATACCTTTAAACTGGAAGAGCCATTTTTAGTCCTTGCCACACAAAATCCGATCGAACAGGAAGGCACTTATCCATTACCTGAAGCACAGGTTGACCGCTTCATGCTCAAGGTAGTGATCGATTATCCGGAAAAAGAAGAAGAAAAACTCATCATCCGCCAAAATGTAAGTGGTGCGGTGCAGGCTATTTCACAGATCGTTTCGCCGGAAGAGATCATGCGCGCACGCAATTTAGTGCGTGAAGTATATATGGATGAGAAAATTGAAAATTACATCTTAGATATTGTCATCGCCACCCGAACTCCGGAGGCGCATAAACTGGGAAAACTCAAACACCTGATCGCCTATGGCGGCTCGCCACGTGCATCCATCAACCTGGCTCTTGCAAGTAAGGCCTATGCCTTTATCAAACGCCGCGGCTATGTGATACCTGAAGATGTGCGCTCTGTATGTCGCGATGTGCTGCGTCATCGCATTGGTCTGACGTATGAAGCGGAAGCAGAAAACATCACATCAGAAGACATCATAGCAGAGATCCTCAACATTGTGGAAGTGCCATAAACACCCCTGTGTATAATGGATAAGGCGACCTTGTTGAAAAAAGTCAGGCTGATCGAGATCAAAACCAAAGGCATCTCGCAAAATATTTTCTCCGGCGAGTACCACTCTGCCTTTAAGGGCCGCGGTATGAGTTTTAGCGAGGTGCGCGAATATAGTTATGGTGATGACGTGCGCAATATCGAATGGAACGTTACGGCGCGTATGAATCATCCTTTTGTAAAGGTATATGAGGAAGAGCGCGAACTTACCGTGATGTTGTTGATCGATATCAGTCGCTCTGCATTTTTTGGCACGCAGGTACAAACGAAAAATGCCTTGATCACAGAGATCGCTGCAGTGTTGAGTTTTTCTGCGATCAACAATAACGATAAGGTTGGAGTGATCTTATTCAGCGACAGGATCGAAAAATTCATTCCGCCCAAAAAAGGCAAATCGCATATCCTACGGATCATCAGCGATCTGCTCGATACAACACCTGAGGGTAAACGCACAAATATTTCCCTCGCGCTGGAATACTTTAACAATGTAGTAAAAAAGCGCAGTATCGCTTTTGTCTTCAGCGATTTTTTTGACCGCGACTTTGACACCCCACTGATGATCGCTGCGCGCAAGCATGATGTCATTGGCGTACATATCCATGATAAACGCGAGGAAGAACTTCCAAATGCAGGTATCATTCGCATGTATGATGCTGAAACGGATACCGCGCAATGGGTTGATACCTCTGATGCGGCTACTCGCATGGCCTACACCAGGTATTATCAGGAAAGTGTACAACATTTCAGGCAGGCATTTCTGAAGAGTGGCGCCGACACAATAAGCATTCATAGTCAGCAACCTTATATCAATGCCCTCCATGGATTTTTCAGAAAAAGAATGATGCTTCGATAACTTATGAAACGCACCCTGCTATATATCATCATTTTTTTCCTGATCAGCCATGTGGCTGCTCAACAAAACCTGGGTGTGCGTGCCGACAAACAGCAATATGAGATCGGTGATTATATACAGATCACCATTACATTGAACGGCAATAAATCTATTCAGTATTTCTGGCCTGAAAGTGATGCACTGTCTTCCTTCGACCTCATCTCCGAGAAACCGATCGACACTGTGATTAGCGGACAAAACATCACGCTGACCAAAGAACTGCTCATCAGCATCTATGAAGCAGGTACTGTATATTATCCGCAAGTTATTATTCCGTACCATATACCAAACGACACCTCAACCTATACGTTGGTTTCAGATTCAGTGCAATTACAGATATCAGGCATACAGGTAGATACCACACAAGGCATTAAACCCATCACAGATGTGCTGGATGTTTCTGTGCGGAAAAACATCTGGCCGTGGGTAGCACTTATTATCGGTTTGCTGGTCATTGTCGGATTTTTGATCTGGTATTTCAAATTCCGCAAAGCGCCAAAACAGCAGGTTGTAAACCAGGTGCAGGAACTTCCATTACATACTCGCTATTTAGTGCGTCTGCAATCACTCGAAGAAAAAAAATTATGGCAGCAGGATCAGCGCAAACTATACTACTCTGAACTCACAGACATATTAAGACAATACCTGGAAGACCGTTTCGGAATTTCCGCTCTTGAACATACCAGTGAGGAGATCCTGCAACAAGCAGGCAGACATCATGAGGTCAGGTCATTTGCTGCCGATATCCGATATGTGCTCGAACTGGCTGATATGGCAAAGTTTGCCAAATCGCATCCCATTGCAGACGAAAATATTCGTGCCATGCAATTGGTGCGATCCTTTGTAGAACAAACGCCCATTCTTTCATCTTTACCAACTGAACAATGACAGAGTGGATGAGCGATATCAGATTTGAAGATCCATGGTTCTTCCTTTTGTTGCTGCTGATCCCGGCTTACATCATCTATGCCAGGCGAACAACAGTTCAAAAACATGTGCAGATGCGCATGTCTTCTCTCGAAGGACTCAAGCGCAAATCACCGGTGCGCATCAGGTTATTGCGCCTGTTGCCGGTATTTCGTTTGCTTGCATTTGTTTCCCTGGTGATCGCCCTAGCACGGCCGCAAACAAATTTCTCGAATTCGAGAATTTATGCAGAAGGTATTGACATCATGATGGCCCTGGATGTTTCCAGCAGTATGTATGCGATCGACTTCAAACCCAACCGCATTACTGCTGCAAAAGTTGCGGCAAACAGCTTCATTGATGCGCGTGAAAACGACAGGATCGGACTGGTGGTATTTGCCGGCGAAGCGTTTACACAATGTCCGGCCACACTCGATCATACGATATTAAAAGCACAGGTGGAAACCTCTGACAACTGGTACTTAAAAGACGGCACCGCTATCGGCGACGGCTTATACATGGCGGTGAACAGGTTAGCCGATACACTTTCTACTGCTACTAAGGTGATCATATTACTCACAGATGGTGTACGTATCGGCGGAAAGTTCTCGCCACTCGATGCGGCACAGGCTGCCAAACAATTAAATATTCGTGTATACACCATTGGTGTTGGCACAAAAAGTGACAGGCCAATCCCTGTGCTTGACAGAAACGGTCGTTCCAGTTTCGAACTCGATCCACGTACTTCCTATGATGAGCCACTGATGCGAAAAATCGCCGATATGACCGGTGGTGCTTATTTTGAAGCAGGCTCTCCGGAGAAACTCATTGAAGTATATCAGGAGATCGATAAGATCGAAAAGAAAAAGATCATCATGGACATCACCAGACCACATGAAGAACAATATTTTTACTTTGCCCTTACTGCTTGTATATTGTTACTTGTGGAGATCATATTGTCGAACACCATATTCAGAACACTTACTTAATGGCATTTGAACATCCATACATATTAAGTTTGTTGTTTGCCTTACCGGTGTTGATCGGTGTGTTTCTTTGGTATTTGCGCTGGAGGAAGCATACGATCACCAAAGTTGGTGACAACGAACTGGTGCTGCAGTTAATGGATAATCCTTCACAGGTGCGCAAATGGGTAAAATTCTGTTTGTTGCTCGGCGCCTTTACATGTATCGTGATCGGACTTGCCAATTTGCGTGTGGGCATAAAAAAAGAAAAAGCCACAAATGCCAATGCCGAGGTGATCATTTGTTTTGATGTTTCCAATAGCATGCTGGCAGAAGACGTAAAGCCGAATCGATTAGGTCAGGCCAAATTCGCTGCGGCACAACTGATAGACGAACTCGCCGCCAATAAGATCGGCCTCATCGTTTTTGCAGGAAGCAGTTATGTGCAAATGCCATTGACACGAGATGCGCGCGCCTCGCTGATGTACCTTGATGGCATTTCCACGGGAAGCGTACCAACTCAGGGAACAGCCATAGGAAGTGCGCTCGAATTAGCCATGATGGCATTTGAGGAAGGTGGTGAAAGCGATGCTGATAAAGGACGAGCCATCATTATTATCACCGACGGAGAAAGCCACGATGAAAATGCGGTTGACATGGCCAAAAAAGCAGCCGCGGCAAATATCAAGGTCATAACATTAGGTGTTGGCACTTCCGAAGGCGCACCAATTCCCGTTAGGAAAAACGGCATGGTGGAAGGATTTAAAAAAGATCGCCAGGGCAATGTAGTGCTTACCCGTCTTGACGAAAACCTGATGGCTGAATTGGCAGAAGCCGCAGATGGTGAATATCGCAATATCGGAGACGGGAAAAAAGTGATCTCAGATGTAGGCACCATCATAGATGGTCTCGATAAAACTTTTGACGGTGAGTATGTGTTTAACGATTATGCTAACCATTTTCAATTATTTTTAGGATTAGGCTTATTGTTGCTGGTAATTGAATACCTTTTAAGCGACAGAAAGCCGGAATGGGTGAAAAAAGTAAAGATCTTTGATACAGATGAACACTAAGATTTGGATATCCGTATTATGTAGCATCCTGGCCCTCCCGACCTATGCACAGTCGGCAGAAGCACATATTCAACAGGGCAACACCAAATACCGCAATCAGGATTTTGCGGGTGCACAGGCTGAATACGAACAGGCCGGAGAAACCGTTGAGGCCCTCTACAACCTCGGTAATGCCCTATACGCACAAAAACAGTATGAGCAGGCTGTAACACAATATGACAAAGCAGCAAGGCAAAGCAACGACCCGAATATGCGCAGCGGAGCATACCACAATCTGGGTAACGCATTGTTGGAGCAAAAAAAATATGAAATGAGTATTGATGCCTACAAGAAGGCATTGAAGGATAATCCTGACCGCCAGGACACTAAATATAACCTTGCCTATGCACAACAAATGCTAAAAAAACAACAGCAGCAACAACAACAACAGCAGGACAAGCAAAACAAAGACAAAAAAGATCAGGATAACAAGCAACAACAAGATCCTCAACAACCCGACAACACCAAGCAAAGCGAACCAGATCCGAAGCAAATGCCTAAAGAGGAATTAGATCGTGTATTAAAATCGTTGAATGAAGATGACAAGGCTGTGCAGGACAAGATCAACAAGCAAAAATCGAAACCCGCAGGTGGGGATCCTGAAAAAGACTGGTAATATGCGCGTTGCACTCATATACTTATTATGTTTTTTCATCAGTTCGACCGCAGTTGGGCAAACCACCTTTACTGCTCAGGTGAACTCAAACAAAGTGGGTGTCAACGAAAAATTTCAATTGATCTTTACGATCACCAATGGTGCCGGACTGAAAGAATTTCGTCCACCTACACTTACCGACTTCAAAGTAGTTGGCGGACCGAATCAATCCAATAAAACACAGATCGTTGGCACCAGTATAGTCAACTCCGTTTCCATTAGTTATTTGTTGCAACCCAAAAGTACCGGCAAATTCACGATCGGCTCTGCTTATATAAAATCTGCAGACAAAACCTATAGCTCACTACCCATCAGTATAGAGGTTTTGGATGCCCCTCCATCCAACAACAACACATCCAAAACCCAACAGGAAAGCACTCCTGAAAACATCCAAAAATACCTCAGTGACAACATCATCATTAAAACTGTGCTGAGTGATCAGGATCTTTATGTAGGCGAAAGCTTCAATGTCTTTTTAAAATTGTGTGTGCCTAAGGACCCCTCTATTTCTGAACCTCAAGGATTTCAAAATATCAAGTCGCCTGCTTACGACGGATTTTATGTGGAATATCAGCCAATACCAAATACGCCGTTCAGCACGGAGACCATCAATGGAAAAACCTATAAAGTTTATACCTTCAACAATATACAGTTAACACCAAATCGTTCGGGCAATCTGATCCTTGACCCATACACGTCAGAGTGTATTATTCGGGTATTGGTAAAAAAGCAAAAGCAAAGCAGTGGCGATCCTTTGCAGGACATGATGGAAGAGTTTTTTGGGAGCTTCAGCAATGTGAGTTATCGGGAATTCAGCGTGCCGGTGGCATCAAAAACAACTGCTGTGCAGGTTAAACCATTGCCGGAAGGTGCTCCAGCAGAATTCATGGGTGCTGTCGGTAAGTTTGGTATTAAATCAGTACTCAGCAATACGACTACGCGCACAGACGAACCATTAACCTATAAAATAGCCATTACCGGAACCGGAAATCTGCCGCTTATCCCGGCACCACAACTCGATCTGCCACCAGGTTGGGAAACTTATGACCCAAAGATCAGCCAATCGAAAGACGCTAAAGTGTTTGAGTATATGCTATTGCCAAGATCTCCGGGAAAATTTACTTTACCGGCTATCGCCTGGTCGTATTTTGACCCCGTAACAAAAAAATACACCATGTTGCGCACAGATGCTTTTCCGGTTGAAGTAACTCCGGGTCCGGGATATAATCCGGATGCCAGTGACTACACTTCCAAAAAGGAAAGAGTAGAATCGCTGACAGAAGACATTCGATACATACACAAGGAAGATCCTACTTATGGCGATCCGCGCAAGCACATCAACCGCGCATTATTGATCGCACTGTGTTGTCTCCCCATAGCCTCCGGAATTGGATTGTCGGTATTCACACGTCGCCTACGACTGCGCATGGCCGACACAAAAACCGTACGCGCAGCAGCCGCCAGTTCGGTGGCACAAACCAGGTTGCGCAAAGCTGAGCTGTTTGCGCAACAAAATAATGGCCGCGCATTCTACGATGAAACCATACGTGCCTTATGGGGGTATTTAAGTGACAAATTACATATCCCACAAAATAATCTGAATCGGGATACCATTCGCGATGTACTCCGTTCCCGATCTGTGCAAAGTGAAACGATAGATGCATTCATGCAAACACTCGACACCTGCGAAATGTCACTATTTGCTCCACAGATTCAGGATAATGCCTTACAACGTGTATATGCTGACGCAACAAAGATCATTGACCAATTAGAAAATGAATTGCGATGAAGGGATACGTACTGAGCATACTGATTAGTTTTTGCACCTTGTCTCTTGTTGCGCAGGAGGATGGTCAGATATCCTCATCTATTGATACCACTTCTTTTGCTTTCGGTAATGTGATGTATGAACAAGGCAATTACACATCTGCGGCTCAGGTATATGCGGCTTTGATAGATGCTGATGGACCAAGTGCCACTTTGTATTACAACCTTGGCAACTGTTATTTTCGTTTACAAAAAACAGCCCCGACTATTTTAGCTTATGAACGCGCCTTATTGCTGGATCCGGGAAATGAGGATATTGAATATAATCTGGAACTGGCGAACAGGAGAACGCGCGATGAAATAGAAGCAAAACCTGATGCACTTTTTCGCATTGGCTGGCTGCATTTTATCACCGGTTTGCATGCGAAAGCCTGGGGTATTCTGGCGATATTTTTATTTTGGCTTGCAGGTGCTGGTTGGATCATTTACACTATGCCGAAATTTCGCAAATGGCAAAGACAAGGTTTCTTTGTGGCCCTGATCGGTGTTGTCATCGGTCTGATCTGCCTCCTTGCTTCCCTAAGCAGAAGCGCATACGACACGCGCAATACCTATGGTATTGTCATGTCGCCAAGCACGATCATAAAAAGCGAGCCATCAGTTAATAGCACAAACCTGGCCCTGATCCATGAGGGATTCAAACTGGAGATCCGAAAAAGAGAAAATGAGTGGACAGAGATCCGCATGCCGGATGGCGTAGTCGGATGGGTGTATAATTCCGATTTTGAGGCGATCGACCCCTTTATACAGGATAAATATTAGCCGCCAGCATAAAGCTGAAAAATCCGGTCAGATACCCCAGATACACCTCGCGCTCCGTATGCGCCTTCAGTGCCAGTCGAGCCGCACCCACGCAACCTGCACACACCACTGCGATCAATACCACCGGCAGGGCATCAACCTTCGAATAAGGAAACAACACCAGCATCAACGCCACCATACCGCCGGCTCCTGTTGTATGCATGCTCACTTTGGTTACGAGTATATTGATCAAAAAATCAACGAAAAGCGCGATGGTAGACCCCAGCAATATAAACGTCAATTGCTGATTGAATCCTTCCTTAAAAAAAACAACAGTGGTCCAGATGTAAAAAAAGCCACTCGTGATATAGGGTATGATACGTTCCTGGCGGTCATACACATTTACGGTTTTCACAAACTTTAATCGCACCAGCAAAAAGATCGTAAAAGCAGGAAATCCAAAGGTCAGAATGGCAATGCGGGCTAAGGTGAGTGCATTAACCCCTGCATCAGAAAATGCATAGGGATTCGACCACATAACGAACAGTGTACCATACAATGGCATCAGTAAAGGGACAAAAACAATACTAAAAAAATGGCCGAAGATTTTCTTGATCATAATTCCCTCCTTAACCTTGCCACGGGAATATCAAGTTGTTCGCGATATTTGGCTACAGTGCGTCGGGCAATGTTATATCCGCGCTTGCGCAGATCCTCCATTAACTCCTGATCGCTCAATGGATTTTTTTTGTCTTCTCCCTCAATCAATTCCGAAAGGATCTTTTTAACCTCTCTGGTACTCACTTCTTCCCCTGATTCAGTAGACAATGATTCACTAAAGAAAAATTTCAGCGCATAAGTACCAAACTCTGTTTGCACATATTTACTATTCGCTACACGACTTACCGTAGAGATATCCAGGCCCGTTTTCTCAGCAATGTCTTTCAGGATCATTGGGTTGAGCTGTGTCTCATCACCTGAGAGGAAAAAGTCATATTGATGCACCATGATCTCATACATGGTACTGAACAAGGTATGCTGGCGCTGCTTGATGGCATCGATGAACCACTTGGCTGCATCAATTTTTTGTTTGATGAACATCACCGCTTCCTTCTGCTTCTTATCCTTTTCTTTACTGCGTTTATAATCCACCATCATATCCATAAAATCGCGACTCACGCGCAGCTCAGGTGCATTGCGCGAATTGAGTTTCAGCTCCAGCTGGCCATTGTTATTGATGATGGTAAAATCGGGGATGATATAGGTATACATTGACCCCGCGTCCTCACGAGCACTACCACCCGGTTTTGGATTGAGGCGTGTGATCTCAGCGATCACCGGCTTCAGCACTTCGTCATCAATGCGCATGTGCTTCGCCAATTTATCATAATGTTTCTTGGTGAACTCGTCGAAATAATTTTCCAAAACATGGATGGCGAGTTTAACAACTTTGGTTTGTGTTTTACGCTCGAGTTGTAGCAACAAACACTCACGAAGATCTCGCGCACCAACACCGGGCGGATCGAATCCCTGAATGAGGTCGAGCAGATCCAGAATTTCTGGTTCTTCTGTCATGACATTCTGGGAGAACGCCAGGTCATCTACGATCGCAGAAATATCGCGACGCAAATATCCATCATCGTCTATGCTGCCTAATATCTGCTGTGCGATCTTTTCCTGACGTTCATCCAGTTCGCACATGCCGAGTTGTTTCGACAGATTCTCATGAAAGGTATCTGTTACGGCATAGGGCACTGTTTTATTCTCCTCATCGTCGTCGCCGTAATTATCATCGCGCGTTTTATAATCCGCTACATCATCCTCATTGATGTAATCATCCAGATCCAGCTCTTCAGTTTCACGTGTTTCTTCGCCCTCTCCGGATCCATCATCCTCCCCTTTCTCCTCTTCGCGAAACATCTCCTCGAGGGAAGAAGCATCCTGATCCTCACGGTCGCCCTCTTCCAGCGCCGGGTTGGCCTCAAGCTCTTCCTTAATGCGCTGTTCCAACTGATCAGTAGGCACCTGCAGCAGTTTCATGAGCTGAATCTGCTGAGGCGACAGCTTTTGCAGGAGTTTCTGGCTTAAGCGCTGATTTAACATAAGGCCTCAAATTTACGGTGATTTTTTGTCTGGCAGCAATGTTTTTACCATTGCATGCATGCGAATTATTTGCTATTACAAAGCGTTACAGAGGTCTGTAAACAAGCAAAATTCATCGTAATTTTGCCCTTCCTTTAACATTTTTGGTATGGCAATAGAACAATTTCAATATATCCGGTCGCTGCAGGCGTATGAGGGTCAAACAGTAACGATCAAGGGCTGGGTGAGCAATAAGCGCGACAGCAAGGGCCTTGTTTTTCTTATTATGCGCGATGGTAGCGGGTTTGCCCAATGTGTGGTGGATGCCGCCAAAGTTTCAGAAGCCACCTTTGAAACGGCGAAAAGGCTCACTATGGAAAGCTCAGTGAGTTTGCAGGGTTCTGTGGTGAAAGACGAAAAACAGGTCGGCGGGTATGAAATCCAGGTCAGCGCCCTGGAGGTCATCCAGATCGCACAGGAATATCCCATTGCCAAAAAGGAACATGGCGTAGAGTTTCTGGTTGAAAACCGCCATCTCTGGCTGCGCAGTCGCAAGCAATGGGCCATGATGCGCGTCCGCAACCGCGTGATCTTTGCGATCCATACCTTCTTCCAGCAGAACGACTTCCTACAGATGGATGCGCCTATTTTCACAGGCAACGCCTGCGAAGGCACCTCTACCCTGTTTGAAACAGATTTTTATGGACGTCCCGCCTACCTCAGTCAAAGCGGCCAGCTCTATGGCGAGGCGCTGGCGATGGCACACGGGAAGATCTACACCTTTGGTCCAACTTTCAGAGCCGAAAAATCAAAAACACGTCGTCACTTATCCGAATTCTGGATGATAGAACCCGAAATGGCTTTCTATGATCTTGATATGAATATGGACCTCATCGAGTCATTTCTGAAATATGTAGTGCAGGATGTGACCACCCATTGCAAAAGTGAATTGGAAATACTCGAACGCAATACCGCCTTTTTGGAAAATGCCGTGCATCAGAAATTTCCGCGTATTCATTACGATGATGCCGTGGCTATGATCAGGGGTGAAAAAGATGTTGACGGAAAAAACAGCATCGCTTTACTCGAGCAGGATCTTGCTGAGATCAAATCGCGCATGGCGCAATTGGAAAATGAAGTGGCTGAACGCGAAGCAAAAATCGCCACCGGTACATTGAAACAGGGCGAGGTAAATTTCAATCGAAACAAGATCGACACGATCAAGAACGAGATCAAAGAACTTGAGGAAAAAGCCAACAACATTCCGCAATGGCTCAACAGTGCGAGAAATTTCGAACATGGCAATGATTTTGGCGGTAGTGATGAAACCGTGCTCACGCGCTTATTCTCCTGCCCTGTTATGGTATATAACTGGCCTGCCGCTGTAAAAGCTTTTTATATGAAACGCGATCCAAAAGATCCACGCTATGTAAAAGGTGTAGACGTGCTGGCACCGGAAGGTTATGGTGAAATTGTGGGTGGTGCCGAGCGTGAAGACAATTACGATCTGTTACTCGAACGCATTCATCACGAACAATTACCGGTAGAAGCATTCGAATGGTATCTCGACCTCCGCAAATTCGGCTCTGTGCCGCATGCGGGATTTGGATTGGGATTGGAACGCATGGTACTATGGATCAGCGGAGCGCAACATATCCGCGAAGCCATTCCGTTTCCACGTTTCTACGGCAGACTCGAACCATAACAAACAGCCACGTGCATGTTTGATATGCTAAGTCGGTGATTCTTTTGAAAGGATCAATCTGGATGATTCCTCCGCTTTCGAAAAATATTTTTTGAGGAAAAATTACCATGATCGGCGCGCGTACACCTATGTATTCGCCGATTGTGTATCGTAACGCGAGCATGCTCCACCACCTCGTCAAACTACCCAACAACGCCATATTGGCAAGCTGCAAAAACTATCGCTGCGCACCTTGATCAGCACCCTCGCCATTTACTTGTATCGGTAATCGAGTTTCGGTAATCGTTCCAATTGACTCTTGAAGGGTATAATCCTTTTGTAGCCGTTTTCTTGCCGGTTACCCTTTGCGCACCCATAATTTTCCTTAAGCTTATTATCTTAGTTGCTTAAACCAGCACTATGAACACCATTCCTACCGTAAATTTTGCAGATTTTGTATCAGGTGATCCGACCCGAAAAGCAAATTTTGTGCAGGCATTGGGCAAAGCATATCAGGAAGTAGGCTTTGTGGCAGTGCAAAACCATGGTATCGATCAGGAACTTGTCGATGGGTTTTATGCAGCCGTTGAGCGCTTTTTCGCACTACCTGATGCCATTAAATCAAAGTATGAAATACCGGGATTAGCCGGACAGCGTGGTTTTACTTCATTTGGAAAAGAGCATGCCAAGCAAAGTACGGCAGGCGACCTGAAAGAATTCTGGCAAACAGGTCAGACTGTAGAGGACGGCGAGATCGTTCAGGAATATTATCCGCCGAATGTACAGGTTGAAGAAATGCCTGAATTCAACACCTTAGGGTATCAGTTATATCGGAATTTCGAACATACCGGAAAATATTTACTCCGCTCACTCGCGCTTTTTCTGGGATTAGAGGAAACATATTTCGATCAAAAAATGCACAATGGAAATTCCATTTTGCGTGCCATCTACTATCCACCGATCACAGAAGAACCTAAATCAGCCATCAGGGCAGAACAGCATGAAGACATCAATCTGATCACCCT
>JAYRVB010000428.1:0-3230 GCA_041918775.1 Chitinophagales bacterium | reverse complement strand
AATATTCATCTGCTGTAGTCTACAAGTAAGGATGTAAAGATAGTGAAGCGCAGGCTTTCCTGAGTGAAAACGCCTTAAATACCCGTATGTCCAAAGCCCCCTGATCCCCTGCTGCTATCGCTGAGTGCGTCTACCTGAACCCAGTCAACACGGGTATATGCGGTAACCACCATCTGTGCGATTTTATCGCCGTTTTGCACGATAAAGGGCTTTTCGCCTAGATTGATCATGATCACTTTGATCTCACCGCGATAATCGGCATCGATCGTGCCGGGAGTGTTCACCATACTGATGCCGCTGTTGATCGCCAATCCACTACGAGGGCGTATCTGTGCCTCATACCCTTCCGGTAATTCAATATGCAATCCGGTAGGGATCAATGCACGCTGCATGGGCAACAAAGTGATCGGCTCATTTACAAACGCCCGGATATCCATTCCTGCAGCATGCGGTGTGCCATAGGCTGGATCAGGGTTGTTGCTTTTATTGATGATTTTTACTTCCATACGATTGATTTAAACTGTACCCGGGCCTTTACGCGCACGCAGAAGTGCCCGCACATCCAACCACCAGGCGAATCCGATAAAGAGTATGCATAGCATTCCGCGAAGTGCGATACTCAACCATACCAGTTCTATATGCCTGAAGATCTGTAGACCGATCACACATAAAATAACTGATAAGGCAATATATGTAATGATCTTGCGCATGGGATATGGCACATGATAATGTTTTTGTCCAACCAAATAACTCATGATCACCATGCTCACATAGCACGTTAAAGTAGCCCATGCTGCACCGGCATAGCCGATACGTGGAATGAGCACAAAGTTTAATAGCAGCGTGATCACTGCACCTGCAATGGGAATGATGGTGGCAAATGTGGTTTTGTCGGTCAGTTTGTACCAAACACTTTGATTGTAGTATATACCCAGGAATAATTGTGCAAGCAACAATACCGGCACGATATATAAGCCACTGTGATATTCACTGCCAATGATGATCTTGAAGAGATCGGGATATAAACCCACACCCAGAAAAATGATACAACAGGCGATCACAAAATACTTCATGATCACTGCATACAAAGCCGGCGCATTTTTGTCTGTCGACTGGCTGAAGAAAAAGGGTTCTGCACCCATTCTGAAACCTTGTACGGCAAGGGTCATGAAGATGGCGAGTTTGTATACCGCACTGTAAATACCTACCTCGCGTAAATTCTCCTCCATGCTGCCGGAACCCCAGTATTTAATGAGCACGCGATCCAATGTTTCGTTGATCATACCTGCGAGTCCGATGATGATCAGCGGTGCGCCATAGCGAATGAGTTTGCGAAAAACCGCTGCATCAAATCGCACGCGAAATAATTGCGGTGCGAATAACAGAAAAGTGACCGCACTGGCAAGCACATTTGCGATGAATACATAGGCCACTCCCTTCGCAGGATCATAAGTAAAACCGATCGCACGAAACAGCTCCGGTTTTTCGAGCAGCGCAGGCAAAAGAAAGAGGCAATTAAAGAAAATATTTACTCCAATATTGGTAAGCTTGATCACAAAATATTTCCACGGCCTTCCCTCCAATCGCAATTTCGCAAAGGGGATATTCACCAAAGTGTCGAAGGCGATGATCAGGGCAAAATACCATACATAAGCAGATTGTCCTGCATAACCCAGTACACTGGCAATATCACCTGCCTGAAAACACATGGCGGTAGTGATCAGCGCCGTGGTGATCAACAAAAAAAGTTGCGCAGTGCCAAATACTTTTTGGGTCGGGAAACCATCGGCCTTGCCTGCATATCGGAAAAATGCGGTTTCCATGCCAAACATGACCACCACATTGATAAAGGTGACATAGGCATATAACTCCGAAATGATCCCATAATCTGCCTGATCCGTGAAAACCCGCGTGTGCAAGGGCGCCAGCAAATAATTGAGCAAGCGCACCAGAATGGTACTCATCCCGTAAATGGCGGTTTGGCTAGCTAATCGCTTTAACTGACGCACAGGGCGAAGGTAAGGTGTACGGCAGCAAAAACTGCTATCTATTCTTCCACGTGGCTGTATTAGTAGACAACCTCTTGTATACCCCTGTGGGCAGCGTTTGAGGGAGAATTGACAGATCAGTACAGAATGTGTATCTTAGTATCCCTTGACCGCCTATGATGCGACTATACACACTCCTTATTGGCCTGACGTGTGCCCTGAGTAGCTTCGGGCAAACCTTTCAGCTGTACACCGAAGACTTTAACACCGGTGGCGCCTCCTTTATACTCAACTCCGCAGGACCTGCAGGAGCGGCGCTTGGTACAAACCAATGGGTCATCAACGATAGCTATACCGGTGGCTTTGGCTACCCGAATACCACCACACAGGACCTGACCGAATCGGGTACTATCGGCGGTGCACCTACCAGCCCTTATTTGCATATCTACGACCTGGAGGGCGCTCCTGCCGTAACTTGTGCGAGCTATGATCCCTCTGATGCGTCCGACAATTTTGCTGAAATGGGTGGGGGTTTTTGTACCCTGGGACTGATCGATATCGAATTTACCTTTTTTTGGCTCGGACAAGGTGGGGCAGGGGATTACGGACAGGTGTACTACAGCGCAGATGGCGGTCCGTGGACTCCCTGCGGTATGGCCTTATACGCCGATCAGGATCTTTGGAAATACGAAGTGATCTCAGAACCGGCTTTTGAAGATGTGGCTAACCTGCGATTCGGTTTTCGATGGGTGAACGATAACAGCGGTGGCGCTTCAACCATGTCCTTCGCGATTGATGATATCATTGCTGTTGGTACATATGATGAAGCTATTCACCCGGTAGACATCAATATTGATTTCATTTTCCCTGATCCTGTATGTAAACTCAGTACACTCATTATCGGCTGGTCACTTTCTGATCCGCTGTGTGATGGCACTTATGAAATAGAATTATCCAATGCAGCAGGTATATTCGCAGCACCAACTTCTTTAGGGGTCTTTACTATCCTGGCAGAAGATACAGTTGGCGCTATTGCTGCTGTGATTCCCGGACCGATTCCGGATGGTGATTGTTATAAAGTGCGCATCACCCGAACCTCTCCACTTCCCGAAATTATCGGTGAAGCCAGCGAATGTTTTACCGTTGAGAATTGTCCAAATATCATTACTACCCTCGCACCTGTCGTCACCTTTGATTCGAATGCGGTCTGCGTGAACAGTGTCATCGATGTACCATTCTTTT
>JAYRVB010000427.1:0-2090 GCA_041918775.1 Chitinophagales bacterium | reverse complement strand
TAGGCAAATTGGTACTCTCACCAACACGCACCTATCTGCCTCTGATAAAAGCCATATTGCGTGAACACAGACAACAGATTCATGGATTGATACATTGCAGTGGTGGTGGGCAAACCAAGGTGTTGCACTTTGTAGAGGATGTACATATTGTAAAGGATGATTTTTTCCCCACCCCACCCCTTTTCCGTATCATCCAGGAGGAATCAGGCACTGATTGGAAGGAGATGTACAAAGTATTCAATATGGGTTGCCGTTTGGAAGTGTATACCGACAGCGAAACTGCAGCAGCACTCATTGCATTAGGCAAACAATATGACATTGATGCCCGTATCATTGGCCATACAGAGGCTTATACAGGCAAAAAAGTGACCCTCACGAGTCCGGAAGGCAGCTTTATTTACGAATAAGGATTGCTCAAATACCCGGTATCCATCTGAAATACACCAGGAGGCGTTTCATGTTGGTGACGCGATGCACATACAGGAAATTGAGCAGGATCCCGATGATGACCACGCTCATGCCGAATACTTCCCACATGTAGAAATGCTCGTGAAAAATAAAATAGCCGAACAGCAGGGCAAACACCACACCTAAATAGGCATAATTCGCGATGGCGCCGGCTTTTTCCATTTGATAGGCTTTGGTCATCAGGATCTGTGCCGCCTGAGTGACTGCACCCATGGCGATGATCAACACCCATTCGATACCCTGTGGCATCACCCAGTGCTCAATACAAAATGGCAACACGATCGGAATGGTGCACAAGGGCAAAAAGAAGACGACAACGAGGGTGGGAACTAATGCAGCAGAGGCGCGCAAAGCATTATAGGCCAGACCGCTGAAAGCCGCACCCAGTATGCCCAACAACACGAGCCAGCTTTCTTTTCCGAGGTCGAAACCATGCATCATCACGATACCCGAAAAGGACAAGATAAAAAACAGCCATTGCACAAAACGCATGGATTCTTTGAGCAGATAACTCGCAAAAATGATGGTAAAAATGGGAGACAAATACCCGAGTGTTACGGCCGATGCCAGCGGTAGTCGCTGTATCGTGTAGAAGTAGATCATCAGGGCCATAGAGCCGGCTACGCCGCGACCAATAAGTATCCACCTCGGCTTCCACACAAAGGGGTTGATCTTTGCACGCTGCAGCATGACCAAAGTGATGGAAAACATGACCAGAGAGCGAAATAATACGAGTTCGTGCGAGGGTAAACGGTCGAGGAATTTGACGATCACATTCATTACCCCGAACAAAAATGTGCTCAGCACCATGAAATAAACCGCACGTGTATGAGTAGACCTTTCCACGAATCCTTACAAAGAAACGCTCCTGCAATATGGAATTTACAGGGAGTTATCACCATATAAACACCCGGCCGCCGGCTTAGTTCCTTTTGGGCTCCGGTTAAAAGTTGTTAAAACGCACCCTTTTTGGCACGGATATCGTTTATGATTAAAAATCGACCTATTTTTATCACGTTACCTAGGACTTGAACACTTATGACAACTCGTAGAAATGTATTGACCCTGATGTTTTTGGCCTTGTCGGCTATGGCTTTTGGACAAACCACGCCGGCTCCGACAGAACCAAAAGAACTCACACAGGCAGAAGCACTTGAAAAATTTGAACGCTTTCTTTCCATCGTTGACGACCGCTATATGGATGATGTGGATGCCGGGAAACTGGTGGAAGATGCCATTGTAGAAGTATTATTGCAACTCGACCCGCATTCAGTATATTTTACCGAGGAAGAATTGCAGGAAGCCAATGAACCTTTGGAAGGCAATTTCGAAGGCGTTGGTATTCAATTTAATTTATTGCGCGACACCATTGTAGTGGTGAGTGTGATCTCCGGTGGCCCGAGCGAGAAAGTGGGTATTTTGGCCGGTGATAAGATCGTGCAGATCAATGAAGAAAAAGTAGCCGGTATCGGTATGTCCAACAAAGGCGTGACCGATCGTTTGCGGGGCAAAAAAGGCACCAATGTGCTTGTGTATGTTGAACGCAAAGGCGCAAAGAAACCATTGGAATTCAAGATCACCCGCGATGTGATCCCACTTTACAGTGTAGATGCAAAATACAT
>JAYRVB010000426.1:0-5587 GCA_041918775.1 Chitinophagales bacterium | reverse complement strand
TCCTTAAATTTCAACCGCAGGTTGAAATGGGAAGGAGAGGGGCCGGGGGTGAGGATCAAGAGACCGCTAATGTGTAAATCCAACTAGATGGGATGTCGCTGCGCCGCATGTGCAAGTGTGTTGGTCTGGAGGGGGTGGGAGGGAGTTGGGTTGTTTTTGGGGATGGGTGGGTGAGCGTTATATGTTTATGTGCGTTGGATTGAACATCAGCATGATAGGGTGTGGGATAGGGCATTAAAAAAGGCTGTCGTTTGGGGACAGCCTTTTTTGTGCATCAGTGATGGGGTAGATCACTGATTTTGCAGGTTTTCGAATTTTGCCCAGCCTTCGGGGCATTTGTCTTTCATAGCTTTTTCGAGTTGGGCTTCGGTGACTTTGCCGTATTCATCCTCTTTCTTTGAGATCTCCATCATTTTATTGGCAGCATCGAGCATGGTCATTGCATCGCCTTCCTTGATGAGGTCCATGGCGGCGCACATTTCGTCAGCCATTTTGCCGGCGGCTTCTGAGCCTCCGCCGCAGGAGCTCCACATTGCCATCCCGGCAATGCAGATACATGTGATCAGGGTTTTCTTCATAGTGCTTATTTGTCTCTAAAGTAAGGTTTCGATAGTAAAATACCAAATCCGGCTCAGATTAGCGCTTTGGGAAAAAAGAGTGTCCTATTTGGTCGCTAGGGTAAAGGCTTGGTATCAGAGGGTTACGGGGTGGGTTGACAAAAATCACTGGGCTTTTCCACCTGCCGACTGTAAGGAAAGTCGCTAATTGGTAGCCGGATGCCTATCTTTGCACCGTTATATCAAAATACAGCCAATCAACCTGATGACTAGAAAGGGGTCCGTAAAGTTTGTTAATCCAGAGCAACATTTGTTTTATCAAACACTTAAGCAAAACGTTCAGCAATATTTCATTGACAAAGGCATTTCAACGCACGCTAACGCTGCGATGGTGATCAAAACCATCACTCTGATCATTGCCTATCTTGTGCCATTTGCCATCATACTGTTTGTTCAACCCGCTTTTTGGGTGAGCATTGGTATGTGGGTATTAATGGGCATAGCCTTTGCCGGTATTGGAATGGGCATCATGCACGATGCAAATCATGGTGCGTATAGTGCCAATCCTACGGTAAACAAGTGGTTGGGTTATACGGTAAACCTTGCGGGCAGTGTTGTGTTCAACTGGAAATTGCAGCACAATGTGCTTCACCATACCTACACCAATATTTCGGGACTGGATGATGATATACAATCCAAGGCTGGTATGCGTTTCACGCCGAACGATCCGCTGAAGCGTTCGCACCGTATGCAATTCCTCTATATCTATGCACATTATGCGATCATGACACTCTATTGGGTGTTTGCGAAGGATTTTGTGCAGATATATAAATATCGTCGCCAGGGTGTGAATGCAGTTTCCCCGGCCGAGTATCGCAAGCAGTATGTGCGTTTATTTGCTGTTAAGTTATCGTATATTTTTGTGCTGTTGGTGATGCCAACCCTGGTGTTCGGCATACCCTTCTGGCAAATTATCACCGGCTTTTTGATCATGCACGTGGTGGGCAGTCTGATTCTGTCGCTGACCTTCCAACTTGCACATACCGTGGAGGGCACCGACCACCCGCTGCCTGATGCCGATGGTAATATTCACAATATCTGGGCGGTGCATCAATTGCATACGACCATGAACTTCAGCCCGAATAATTGGCTTCTGAACTGGTATGTGGGCGGTTTGAACCACCAGGTTGAACACCACCTCTTCCCTAAGATCTGCCACGTGCACTATCCGCATATCGCGCCTATCGTTAAGCGCACTGCGGCTCAATTCAATATGCCCTACCTGGAGAATCCCTCCCTGGTATCGGCCTGGAAAAGCCATATGCGCCTCCTGATCAGGCTCGGCAAGGTGCCAAAGTTGGATGATATTATGGATTGATGGGGCACTTGTTTATTACGTGTGGGTATTGTATCTTTGTCATTGTTCTTGGGTTTTCTTCTTCCTTTTACCGTTTCCCGGTTAAATTAAGCAGGTGCTCTTGAGTTTTTAGTTAACCTTTTTTTCAATTGTAAAACATGAATTTGTACGTTTCAGGTCTCAATTTTAAGATGACCACAGCTGAACTCCAGACTTTATTTGAACAGTATGGAACAGTAACCTCAGCAAAAATTATTAATGACAAAATGACCGGCAGGTCACGTGGCTTTGGCTTCGTGGAAATGAGCTCCGGTGCCGAAACAGCTATGTCTGAATTGAACGGCGCTGAAGTGATGGGCAAAACCATCAACGTTTCTGAAGCACGTCCTCAAACCGAACGCAAGCCGTTTAACAACAACCGCGGTGGCGGTGGTGGTAACTACGGCGGTGGCGGTGGTGGTGGTCGCCGTTGGTGATCATTTTTGTCACAAAATATGAAAAGGGTGGTTGTGTTCAACCATCCTTTTTTTATGTATATACATAGGGTTCAATGGCACAGAAAAGGCATATTGCATTGCCGAACTGCGGTTGAATGCGCTATCGCAGGATCATATTTTGAAATACAGGAAGGGCAGCGAACATTCCGGAACAAACCGAATCGCTGAACGCAATTAATACAATTCTATATCAATCGTATTGTTGCCCAATGGATCATCCATCCACACAACTGCAAATGAATTCAAAGCCTGACCCTGATTGGCCCCTTTAACAGTAAAGTAAGTAGTATTTACAACGGTACCGGTAATATCATCTACGTAACTATCTGTGGTTACATCCCACTGTTCCTTATTTATGCAGGATTGAATTTCAGTTACTACGGCATCGTATCCTGTAAGATTGGCTTCTGTATCCCCCGTATATACACGCTCCCGATAATTGGTCATATTGAGTATGATGGCCGTTGCGCCGGGCTTCCAGGTATTGCGCGTAATTCTGTTGCCGGTATCATTGGTGTAGGCCGTCGGGAAAAAGCCATTAAAGAGCTGCCAATTGTTGAGCATGTAATTCAAGCGATCACAGGAATTGCTTGCATTTGCATATTGCTGCTGAACCTCGGTAACATTTCGGAATCCATAAATAAACGTACCTGTTTGGCCGGGATATGCGGAAGTATACACAATGTAAAATGAAGTATCACGTGTTGCCGTAAACCATATTACTGAGGCATAGTTATAATTGACAATTTCATTCGTGCCTGTCACCCATCCCTGCATATTGCTGTCGACGGTATATAGATACGGCTCAAACGACGAAGCGATCATGTATAACATGGCACTTTCGCCGGCTTTCATGGTAAAGGTGAGGTTTCTGTAATGCCTGCCATCTGAAAAAACAGGATCTGTGCTTTCTAAAGCACCTTGCTCCTCCTGCATATTAAACCCCTGGGTGATTACCTGACCATGCGCAAGTCCGGATAACCCGGCAATAAGACCAAAAACAGCTGAAAATACTACCAATCGCATAACTTGAACTATTTAAAAAATAAAGGTATATGAATTCTGAATGATAGTCACATTCCACGAAAAAAAGTTTATAGATTCACTGTTTTCCGTGAATGGCGAATCAAAACACCTCCTTACCTTAGATAGATCAAAAACCGGAATGGATAGTGGGCGATATAGGCTCGGTGCACCACTGTGACAAGCAGCTTGCACACCCATCCACCATCCTATTGACATGCACGAAAACTAAAACGATATGCAACTTCCTGACAACCAATTGCTCGACACACTCATTGCCCTTGCGTTGATTTACGCATTGTTGAGTGTAGTCGTTTCCATGTTGATCGAATACTGGTCATCCGTAAAACAGCGGCGTGGAAAAATGCTGCGCGAGGCGATCATGCAATTGCTGGATGATAAGATCAATAAAGATTATGGTAAATTGTTATTGGACAGTTATCTGATTGAAGGGCTTAACAACAAACTCTCTAACAGACCAACGGCCTATATCAGCAGCAACTTATTTGCCGAGGCTCTGGTGGATGTGATCGCGCAACAATCGCGACATACCCTGAAGATCAAGCTGCCTGAAGATGCTTCCGGAGAACCGGATGTAAATCTGGAGATCATCAACGATGAACGGTTAAATGATACACGTGCAGAGGTAATGGATCGTTTCTTTTCCGGTTTGAAGGAAATGCATGCCAGCCCGTTCAGAGACACCATGTTTTCTATGTACGATAAGTCTGGTCAGAACTACGATAAACTCAAGAAGAATATCGAGAACTGGTATAATGATTATATGGACAGGGTGAGCGGCTGGTACAAAGGAAAGATCAGAACCTCCGCATTTGTTTTCGGATTGATCGTAGCTGTGGGATTGAATGTAAATGCATTTCATGTTACGAAGGTGATCTCACTTGATCCGCAGATGCGTATGGAGTTAGTGAACTACGCCGATTCGGTTGTATCTAAAATAGAGCAAAGCGGTGCACAATCGGACAGCATTAGCCGGATATTGCTTGCAGACACGAGCATGATCAAAATGGCAGAAGGACAGCAATTGATGCCAGAGATGATCCGTGAAATGCGCCAAAAACAGGATTCATCACAACAAAATCTCAAACAGATCGACAGTGTGCTCGGATTGGCTGCCGGATTGAATCTGCCGATAGGCTGGAGTCGCAATACCGCACCTATGTCGTGGTTTAATAAATCGGCAGATAAAAAACTCCTGGAAAATACCGGAAACGCAGGGTTGATGAAGTATCTGGTGCAGTATCATTATGCACCGACGGGATGGACCAAGGTCTCCTATTTTGCCGGCTTGCTGATCTCTGCCCTGCTTTTGAGTGTTGGTGCGCCGTTCTGGTTCGAATTGCTTGTGCAGTTAGTGAATATCCGTCGAAATGGCAAAAGGCCGGTGGTGAAAAAGAAACCGGAATAAATTATATATCATCAGACACATCTTCAACTAGGAAAAACTCAGCATATGTATCAACCATTCATCAATGTACATACCCATATTTTCAATTCTGTATGCGCGCCCAAAAGGTTTCTGTTGATCGTGCCCAGCAAGTTCACGCGTAAATATGCCAAACAATTAAAATGGGCACTGGATAGCAGTATCGGGAGGAATATTGTCAAGTTTTTACTGAAAACCATGCGCTTCGCTTCAAAAAACGAAAAGCGTGAAATGGAGCGATACTTATCCTTTCTGGATATCGGATTGATGAAATCGCAGCTCAGTATTTTCCACCAGGCATTAGAAAGTGGCAAAACATATGATGCATCGATTAAGATCGTGGCGCTTACATTGAACATGGACCACATGGATAGCACGCCAAATACACACAAACCCATGTCGACACAGTTGGCAGAGGTGATGGATATCAAGCGCTATTATCCCAATACCCTGTATCCGTTTCTCTCTATCGACCCGCGCGAAGCATCGGGTCCGGCGTTGCAGGCTTACGCACACAAATATTTTTCAGCCGGTTTCGAATCGAAGGGAAATGTGTATCGGTATTTCTATGGCATTAAAATGTATCCGGCTTTAGGGTTCTTTCCTTTTGATCACAAATTACATGATGTGTATGCCTATGCGGAAAAGTATCATTTGCCGATCATGACACATTGCACCCGCGTTGGCTCGCAGTATATCGGTAATG
>JAYRVB010000425.1:0-2110 GCA_041918775.1 Chitinophagales bacterium | reverse complement strand
GATACCCGCCGTTCCGAAGCCGATTTCTGCGAGTGAGAGCAGCGGCAGCGGCTTGGTTTTCAATAAGTTGGAAAAATATTTTGCATTGGGATAGGAAGTCAGGTAAAAAGAATCGGGTTCCGCTTCTCCCTTATCCCTGACGACGGTCATGCGCTTCGTATCTAATTTTTCAAGCCAACGTTTGCTGTACGGCGTAAACACCGTATAAGGCGTTCCGTCGTTTTTGAGAATTTCGTCTTTTTCAAAAATAACGTGGTCTTTAAAAGCCCGAAAGGGGATGTTTTTTTCTGCAAGCAGGCGCCGCACCGATTCATCGCGTTCGATGGCGTAGGGCTCGTAATCGCGATTGACATACACGGCACTGATCGTATAGGTGCTGATCAATTGTTTCCATATCGCTATCGGATCACCGACTAAACAGAGGATACCTGAGCCTTGTGCGCGCAATTGTGTGTCGAGCGACTCCAGTGTTTGATGAATAAACACCAGGCGCTTATCTGCACGTGGCAACTCATCTAAAATTTGGGTATCAAAAATAAACAGCGGAACTACAGCCGGATTTTCCTTCAACGCATGATAAAGCGCTGTATTATCATGCAATCGAAGATCGCGTCTAAACCAATGTATCGCAACGGGTTCTTTTATGGAGGTCATCAGGTCAGCAAATGGACTTTCACCTCCTCTAACAACCTAATCGGTAATTTGTTGTCGAATTGTTTTCCTCTGAACCAGGTAACCGGCCTGATACCTTGTATGGCATTCGTGAGAAACAGGGCTTCCGCATCCTGCAGGTCATCAGGAAATAACGGCTTGCGCGAACAACGATATCCAAGATCCTCCGCATGATCGCACAACCAGTCCTGCATGGTGCCACATACACCGCCATTGAGCACAGGAGTAGTAGTGAGTGTATGTCCACTCAGCATCCAGATATTGGAACTGATCGCATCAGCAATGGTTTCCTCCGTATTTAACAGCAACACATCGTCGAGGGCTTCTCGTTGCGCATACATAGCAGCCAGTACATATGGTAATGCATTGGCTGTTTTACAGGCAGAAAGTGGATGGATAAGCCTGGGATATTCCGTAAAAACACCCAGCCGATATGGTGTCGCAGCTGTCGAAAAAGGTGAGGCATCCAATGGAAACAACTCCACCAACAGTGAAGCGGCATGAGTCTGCGGTCTGTATAAACCCCCGCCTGCGCGCCACACCGTGATCTTTGCGCGCGCGGTTTGCAAACCATGATGCAGCGCCATGGTATGTATCACCTGCGAAAAATACGATGCATCCCAATACGTTGGAATTTCGAGTTGCAATATGCGCATACCGTTTAACATGCGCGAAAGATTATACGATAACAGTGGCACACGTCCTGCATGATACAGGCAACTCTCAAACACAGCATCGCCATATTTGAATGCACGATTCTGCGCATCGATCTGCAGCGTACTTACATCAATATATGCTCCGTTGAAATATACCATGATGATCAGATCACCATTTCAGGCACATTGTCATCGGCTACAAGTCGCCCTTCTGTTTTACTGCGAATTTCTTCAACAGATACCCCGGGTGCGCGTTCAAGCAGGGTGAATCCCTGTGGGGTGACTTCGAACATGCCGAGTTCTGTAACTATTTTTTTCACCACACCGCGACCGGTAATGGGTAAAGTGCAGGCTTTGAGTAATTTGCTTTGCCCTTCCTTGTTGGTGTGCTGCATGGCCACAATGATATTCTTGGCGCTGGCCACCAGATCCATGGCGCCACCCATACCTTTCACCATTTTTCCGGGGATCTTCCAATTGGCAATATCGCCGTTATCCGCCACTTCCATAGCACCAAGCACGGTCAGATCCACCTTGCCTGCTCTGATCATGCCAAAGCTCATCGCGCTATCGAAAAATGCAGAACCCGGTAAAGTGGTGATGGTTTGCTTACCTGCATTGATCACATCTGCGTCTACATTATCCTCCGTTGGAAATGGGCCCATGCCTAACAAGCCGTTCTCACTTTGCAGCGTAACCGTAATACCTTCAGGAATATAATTCGCCACTAAAGTAGGAATGCCTATCCCAAGGTTCACATAAAATCCATCTTGCAACTCTCT
>JAYRVB010000424.1:0-2757 GCA_041918775.1 Chitinophagales bacterium | reverse complement strand
TGTACTATTACTTACATAAATCCCTGTTCTTACATAAGATGTGGTCAAAGATAATGCAGAGGAAATGTCATTGTTCAGAATATCAATGTCGGCATTGGTATTGTTACTCATAAATATGGCGAAGCGATCATTATTTATTAATATATTGTTCTCCAGAAAGTGATTATATGCACATCCTCTAATATCAATACCGTTGCGAAATATTTCCTGGGCGGCCGATGATTTTCCGAATCGATTGCTGTATGCATTTACTGCGTAGGCTGTTTCTACACTTAGTCCATAATCACATTGTTCAAATGCATTACTGATGCTACCTGTGGGAGCAAAAATTTCTCCTACGGTAATTATAGCCGGATAGTTAGTTTCAGACTCCGCTTTGATTCCACATCCATCGTAGGTGGTGGTTCGGATATCGTCAAAATAATTATTTAACACCTCAACACTGGCTTTGTAGGCATAGATTCCATTTTGAAGTTCATGAAAATAATTGAAGTCTGATGTGGGTGTATAGGGATCGCCATCGCCGATAATAACATTATTGGTTGTTAGAAAGTCTCGAACTACAATTCCGGCAGTCCCTAGCTCGCCACTTAATGGAGCCAAAAGATTAGGCGCACAGAATTCCGTCTCTTCAATAAACCCGGGATGCAAACCTCCTGTATATCCATCAATGTACAGTCCAACATCGTTATTGCAGAAAAAGCTATGATCAGTAATATCAAAATCGGCAGCCGTGGTGGCATTATTGTCGATCCAAACACCTCTGTATGCATTTGAAATCTCAGAAGCCTCATTGATGATAATATGTGCCCCGTCATCTACATGTATGCCATCCCATAATGTAGTATTTGCGGTAATAACACTGCCACCGGTTATGGTTAACGTATTCGGACTTTGAACAAATATAGTTACTCCCGGAACTGCAGCAACTGTTGATGCATCAATTGTAAAATTGATATCAATCGTGAAATCATAATTCAGCAACACCTTTGCGCCATCAAACATGTCGTAATCATCGGCTGTTTCGCCACTTGAAGTTTCAATATCGAAGTCATCATTGTATGGTTCGCAGGTGCATTGTGCCTGTAATGGTGTGGTAGTGAATCCCAGAACTATAAGACAGAGGTATGCAGGTAACCTTAATATTAAAGTTTTCATAATTAAAGATTTAATTGGTAAATAGAATCCCGTGTGTGCGAGAATTTTAGATACTGTATGAAGCGGGTGTAATCAATACACTTTTTTACACCCGCTTCGCTTTAATTTGTTCAAGCGAAAAATAGAAGCATTTTCGCATGAAAAGTGGGATTTAGGTTTTAGGAAGTTATAAGTGTAATCATTAAGATTACAATGGCTGAATATCATGATATGAATATAGAAAAAAATATATGGATTTCCTTATAACAAGAATCATTATTGGAAATTGCCTAAATTGATTGTGTCACAAATATTAAAAAATTAAAAGGGTATGGGGGCTTACGTTTAATATTCTATCCATACAAGTGGTTGATTTGTAGCCAATTGTATAGCAGGCGCAATCCGGCTTTGCCTGGATTTTTGACCTTTACCTTGTCATTATTTTAAGTTTTTTGTACAGTGAGTTTGTGTAGGCGTTTTTTCACTTAGAGCCAGCCAATCACTTCACCCTGTTCAACCCCATCGCCTTTAACATCCAGGTTGGTAAAGGTTGTTCGGGATTGCGTTTTTTTAGGTTGAGGTACCAGCCGAATTTTTTGAGGATGGGCACTTTATGTGTTTCCACGAATTCGATGAGTGCACCATCAGGGTCTTCGATGTAGGAGAAATGTCCTGCCGCTTCACCCATGTCGAAATGATTCCCACTGTCGACCGTAAATGGATGTCCTTTCGAAGCACACAGTGCTTTCATTTTATCCATGCCCTGAATATCAAAGCACATATGTATAAATCCAAGATCACCCCAGAAGCGGTCTTTGAATATTTTATTTGGCGTGCGATCATATACTTTTACCAGTTCGATAGTGCCATTGCCCAGTAATTTGCTGAATGGTCCGCGACGCGCTTCTGATTGCGCCAACAACACACGACGCGAACGCACATGGCCACCATCTAAAACTGCAGTATCTGCAAAAGTGTCTTCCTTATCGTAAACCACAACATCAAATCCTAAAATATCGCCATAAAATTTGATTGAACGTTCCATGTCAGTAACACCCATTACTGCACCAAATGATCCACCGGTGGTGAAATTTGTTTTACCGAACCATGCATCGCCTTCAACCACTTCAAATACATTTCCATAAAGATCCTTCAGATAAAAATGCGGTTTGCCGGCAGGATCTTGCGTAATACCGCCTAATAATTGCACTTGTTTTTTCTGCAGGTAGTTATAGGTAGCTTGCACATCGCGACTCTTCATCTTGCAGGCATAAATGCCGAGGTCGCCATATTGAATCTGAAATTTAGATGCTTCCGGTTTGCGGGAAGTGTATTGCCAGATCTCAAATCCGCCACCGCCATTCATGTTAATGGCGAGAATGGCATGCCGTTTATGTGGCATACCACCGGTGTATGGTAACATCAGATTCGCCTCAGCAGCTTCTTCGAATATTTTTACATCCATGCCAAATTTTTCACGGTACCATCTCCACGCTTCATGCACAAAAGGATTGCCGATACCGATCTGTTGAATTCCGGAAATAATGGGTTTGTCTGACATAGGTAGGTATTTAAATAGCGATCGTGTTTATTGAGAATAATATATTATTTCGTACGTAC
>JAYRVB010000423.1:0-2382 GCA_041918775.1 Chitinophagales bacterium | reverse complement strand
CGAGAAAATGGTAACGGTTGACGCATTGAAAGATTATGAAGCTGAACACGGTGCAGGACATGGCGGACATACTGCCGATTATAACCGCACCTGGCAGGATTTCCAGTACCATCAGGTACCGGAAACAGCACATCACGATGAGCATGCAGTAGCTGTTGATCATCATGCAGAGGAATTGAAACCAAATGCCGATGGTTTGGTGGAGAATCCGCACTATGATAAACTTATTGATGGAAAAGATGGATACCTCAACAAAACATTCTGGACCATCCGCTCCCTGTTATATCTGATCCTTTGGGTAGGTGTTGCCCTCACTTTGCGCAAATATTCTAAGCGTGAAGACCTCGAAGGTCCTACGGTATGGTATCAGAAAACACGTATCCTCGCAGCGATCTTCCTCATTATCTGGGCTGTAACCAGCTCAACAATGACCTGGGACTGGGTAATGTCCTTGGATCCACATTGGTATAGCACCTTGTTTGGATGGTACAACTTTATTTCACTCTGGATCGCCTCTATTTGTACTATCATTCTGATATTGATCTATCTGAAGCGTCAGGGATATTTGACCACACTTAACGAAAACCACCTGCACGACCTTGGTAAATATGCTTTTGGTTTCAGTGTATTCTGGACTTACTTATGGTTCAGCCAGTTCATGCTTTACTGGTATGGTAATATTCCGGAAGAAAACCGCTGGTGGTTAGATCGTGCACGCACCGACTATCGCGTGTTATTCTATGCAAACTTATTATTGAACTTCCTGTTCCCATTCCTCACATTAATGCGTCGTGATGCAAAACGAAACATGAATGTATTGGCAATTGTAGCATGTGTGCTGATCATTACCCACTGGTTAGACTTCTGGATGATGATCACCCCTGCAACACTTGGGGCATATCAGGGTATAGGTATATTGGAGATCGGTATGTTCATCGCATTTGCCGGCGGCTTCCTGTTCGTCGTGTTCCGTGAACTTACCAAAGCATCCCTTGTTCCAGAAAAACACCCTATGTATAGGGAAAGTCTTGACCATCACATCTAAACATAAATTGACACAATGGCTACCGGTTGGTTGATATTTATTGCAATTGTTTTGATCCTCGTTGTCTTGTTCCAGGTAACAAGAACGCTGGACCTGGTTGGGCAGTTACGCGGTGGAGAACGTACCACTGTGGAAATGACCCGTTTTCACGCCCTGTTGGGTTTGATCTTTATCGCGCTTGGTATGGTGGGATTTTTCTACTCTTTCCCGCTGTTCAGCGATAGAATGGTGGATAAACATTCATCAGACAACTCACAGATTATCAGTAAAATGTTTTTGATCACACTCTGGGTAACCGGAATCATATTCGTGATCACCAACGTATTATTGTTCTGGTTCGTTTGGAAATACAGAGACCGCCCGGGTAACGAATCTGTGCACTTTGCACATAGCAATAAACTTGAGTTCATCTGGACTATCGTGCCAACGATCGTACTGACCGGATTGGTGGTGTTTGGCTTGCAAGCCTGGACCGATATCATGGGCGAACCACAGGAAGATGCTACTGTTATTGAAGTAACTGGACAGCAGTTTTTCTGGAGCAGCCGTTATCCAGGACCTGATGGTCAACTCGGCCCTCGCGATAATGACCTGATCTGTGCCGACAACCCACTGGGTATCGTTACACGCGAATGGATCGAGCACCGTCGTATTACGCTTGCCGGTAGTAAAAAATTAAACCATATCGGAGAGATCGAAACCTTGCAGAATCGTGAAAAAGAGATACATGCATTGATCGCTCAGTATAATCAGATCATTGAAGGCTCTCCGAATAAATATATTGTAGCTGCTACAAAAGATACCTTGGCCTTGATCGAAAAAGAATTGGCTAAGATCCCGAATAAGATCGAGATCCGCGAGAAGGCACTCGACCGTATCAATAAAACATATACAGAAGAATACATTGCCGCACACGCCGACGAATTTACCTGGGGCTATGATGACCCGATGCCTAGTGAAGTGCATGTGCCCGTAAATAAGCAGGCATTTATTAAGATCACGGCATTGGATGTATTGCATAACTTCTATATCCCGCACATGGACGTAAAAATGGATGCGGTGCCGGGTATGCCAACCTCATTTAAGTTTACACCTTACATCACCACTGCAGATAAACGTCAGGAATTATCCACTAACCCGAACTGGTCTAAAACAGATGAGGGAGATGATGCACCGCGTTATACAACGTTTAATTACGAGATCGCCTGCGCCGAATTATGTGGAACCGGTCACAGTGCGATGAAGTATATTTTGGTGGTAGATACTGAAGAAGATTATAACAAATGGTTATCCACGCAACAAAGTAAATGGAGTCAGGTAGCTGCTTCATTGAAACT
>JAYRVB010000422.1:0-2555 GCA_041918775.1 Chitinophagales bacterium | reverse complement strand
TATGCCTGGGTTGGGTTTATAACCATAAATTTGTCTTGTGAAAAGACTACCCACGGCCCAGTTTGCCGAATTTATTGAATTTTTCCCTCCGTTGGAACTTCCGTTAAGCCTTTTGCCGGATATGAGTCAGATTCCATCAGACCCTTTGCCGCTGCCCGGGGTGCTTCAGGATGCCTATATCCTGCCTTTCGAAAGCGATGAGGTGGATGAGTTTACCGAATATGTACCTTATGGTCGCATTGCCGGGCCACAGGAGTATTACGCCATGAGTTATTGGAAAGCGGGTGTATTACGCTACGAGTTTATTCTTGCAACGTACACGGCAGAGGGCGAGCCGCTGAGCCATGCCATCGTAGGCGGTTTGCGCTACGAGGAAGAAGGTATCTTACATTCAGTAGCGGTGATCAATGAAGATATGAGCATCGTCATCGCGGAAGGCATGGCACAAACCGATGAGGCAGGTATGGACCCTGAACAGACACAGACATACCAAATGGAAATTTTGCCGACGGGTGTTATTACGTACGAAACAAATGAAGAAGACAACGAAGAATAAAACGGAATCATCTCTCCGTATAGCAAACCCCAAAGGCCAGAAATTGCCTTATGCTAAGTTGCGGGCATTGGCCATAGAGACCATCCAACAAAGTAAAAGCCCTTCCTGGACACCGCGCCAGTTGATCAAGAAACTCAAGATAGCCAATGGCAAGGCCGACATGGTCCGCGTGATGGATGCACTCGTCAAGCAAGGAAAACTGGCTACGGCAGGTGATGAGATATACACCTCTCTGATGAGACCTAAAGTTGTATCAGACACACCAAGGCCAGCTAAAGCCATTGCCATAGCAGGAAAAAATGTACACCAGGGCAGAGTGGATATGACCAGGTCAGGATCTGCCTATGTGATCATGGATGATATAGAAGAAGACATCTATGTGCCTGCTAAATATACCGGTGGTGCCATGCATAAGGACATCGTGCAGGTAGATATCATCCCTGGTCGCAAGGGCCGTAAACCAGAAGGAAGGGTAGTGACCATTGTCAAACGCGCGCTGGAACAAGTCATCGGTACACTCAAACTCTATAAGAAATTTGCAGTGCTGGTGCCAGATAGGATGAACATGCCGTTTGATATCATCGTCCCGATAGATAAAATGTCTGAGGCGATTGATGGAGATAAAGTTGTGGTTAAGATAACGGACTGGAGCCAGGGATCACCTTCCGGTGAAGTAGTGCACGTGTTAGGTGCCTCAGGAAGTCATGAACTGGAGATGCAGTCCATCCTGATTCACAATGGATTTAATCTTGCATGGCCTGATGAGGTTCTCGAAGAATGCTTGAAGCTTCCCGATGAAATCACAGCAGAAGAAATTGCAAAACGAAGAGATTTCAGAGGCATCACTACCTTCACGATTGACCCGATCACTGCGAAAGATTTTGATGATGCATTATCCATACGCACACTGGAAAATGGGCATACGGAAGTAGGTGTTCATATAGCAGATGTGTCGCATTATGTCAAGCCAGGAACAGCCCTTGACAAGGAAGCTTTATTCAGGTCCACCTCCGTCTACCTGGTAGACAGGGTATGTCCGATGCTTCCCGAGAAATTATCTAACGAACTCTGTTCACTCCGACCGCACGAAGAAAGTTTGTGTTACTCTGCAGTGTTCGAAATCGATGAGGACCACAAAGTAGTGGATCGATGGTTTGGCCGCACAGTGATTTTTTCAGATCATCGCTTCTCCTATGAGGCTGCACAGGAAGTAATGGATACTGGAGTGGGTCCGTATGTAGAAGAATTGAATAAGCTCAATAAAATTGCGAGGTCACTTCGTAAGAAGAGATTCCGTGATGGTGCTATCACGTTTGAGACTGATGAGTTACAGTTTAAAGTAGATGAGTTCGGACAGACCCTGGAGATCTTTGTCAAGGAACGCAAGGAAGCCCACTTACTGATTGAAGATTTTATGTTGCTGGCCAACCGTGAAGTAGCAACACTGATGGCGCAGAAAGGCAAGTCGCAGGAGATACCGTTTCCATACAGGGTGCATGATGTTCCGGATCCTGATCGTTTGATGGATTTTCAGCGTTTCGCGCGTGAGCTTGGCTTTTCGCTGCAGATTGATACCCCAAAACAAATTTCAAAATCATTTAATCGACTTGCTGAAGCAGCTAAAGAAGATGAGAAGTTAAGATTGCTTGAACCGTTGGCCATCCGCACGATGGCTAAGGCGATATATACCACCAATAATATCGGGCATTACGGCCTCGCGTTTGATTTTTATACGCACTTCACATCACCCATCAGGCGATATTCAGATGTTTTGGTGCACCGCATTTTAGATGCCAACCTGCATGCGATACATCGTGAAGACAAATCCAATCTGGAAGCGCGATGTAAACATATCTCTGATCGTGAACGGGCTGCCATGACAGCCGAAAGGGAGTCCATCAAATACAAACAAATGGAGTACCTCAAGGAAAGAGTGGGGCAGGAGTTCTCCGGTGTGATTTCCGGCGTGATCGAAAGTGGAATTTTTGTAGAGCTGGAT
>JAYRVB010000421.1:0-1623 GCA_041918775.1 Chitinophagales bacterium | reverse complement strand
AGGCTTTATCACTTAATTGTAAACGGTGAATACAAAACCTCATCTGGACAGGGCGCTTGGCCTTTCAACAGCCATTTTACTGGTCATCAGCTCAATGATCGGCAGCGGTGTTTTTAAAAAGATCGCACCGATGAGCACCGTGTTACAGGATGGTCAGCTGGTGTTAATCGCCTGGATACTGGCCGGTCTGGTTTCCATGATGGGTGTGTTCACCTATAGTGGCCTGGCCTCGCTTACCGAGGAGGGTGGGGGGCAGTTCGAATACTTTCGTATCATTTTCGGACCTTTTTTCGGTTATCTGTTTGGTTGGGCATGCTTTACAGTCATTCAATCGGCAAGTATCGCCTCCATCGCTTATGTATTTGCTGAATCAGTCAACAACCTGGTGCCGTTGGGCGACCCGCTATCGGCCTATGCGGATGTGCACATAGGCACGGCCATTATTCCCTTTAGTAATTCGGGGGTAAAAATTTTGACCATCATCACGATCATGATACTTACCATGATCAACTATTTTGGTGTTCGCAAAGGCGGGATATTGAACAATGTATTCTCCACAGCGAAAATTGCCGGCATCCTCATTCTGATTCTAACCGGATTGGTGCTGAGTAATGTGCATGCAGAGGATGTACAAACTTCCTTTCAACCGGTATCACCAACAGGCATGTTATTGGTCAGCGCCATGTTTACGGCTATGCTGCAGGCTTTTTGGGCATATGACGGATGGATCAATGTATCGTATATCGGTGGTGAGATCAAAAATCCGAAGCGCAATATTCCAATTGCGATCATTGGCGGTACTGCTGTGGTGATGTTGTTGTATGTATTAGTGAATATGGTATTTGTGCATACTATGCCCACCGAACAATTCATGGCGATCGATCAGGCTGGAAATAAAATTGCCGCAGCAGAAGTTGCTCAGGTATTAATACCCGGATTCGGATTCACACTCATCTCCGTATTGATCATGATATGCACCTTCGGAGCCACAAATGCCAGTTTGATGTCGTCACCAAGAATTTATCACCAAATGGCTACAAAGGGTTTGTTCTTCAAAGTGTTCGGCGAAGTACATCCAAAATATCATACACCGCATAAGTCATTAATACTCCAGATGATTTGGAGTAGTGTATTGGTGATTTCAGGTTCGTTTGACCAATTGACGAATATGCTGGTATTTGCTTCATTTATTGCCTATGGAAGCGGAGCTGTTGGATTGCTCATCATGAAATATAAGGGCAAAGTAACCACACAAGAAAATGGTTCTGTAGATCGATTGCGTATCACTGCGAAGGTGATCGGTTTTCCGGTTATCCCTATCCTGTTTTTGTTGTTTTGTATAGGCTTGGTGATCAATACACTTTTTTCGCAAACCGAAGAAAGTTTGATCGGACTCGGATTTATTGCCTTAGGGATACCATTGTATTTTGTGTTCAGGAAGCAGGTTCCACCTGCAGAGCAGCAACCAATAGACAGGCAATAAAAAAAGAAAGGGGCGCCTAAGCACCCCATTTCTTTAGATCATAGCTTCCATAACAGCCATATGGAAGTATTAATCTGTCAGCACAACCAGATATTTTGAAGATTTCCAGAATTCTTCCGGATTCTCGATCACGAGTTCTT
>JAYRVB010000420.1:0-7815 GCA_041918775.1 Chitinophagales bacterium | reverse complement strand
TTTTGGTGATGGCACTTCTTCGGAATTAGAAAATCCGACACACACTTATCCGGGTGAAGGCGTTTATTTTACCTGCTTAAGTATACTCACTGCTGACTCATGCACCAGCGCTTATTGCACTGAGATCATTATTGGTGGCGGTGGTGGTATTGATTCCACTTTATGTGCTGCAGGATATGAATATACTGACGATGGCATGATAGCAGATTTTTATAATACTTCTGATGGTGGTGGAGCCGATATCTGGACCTATTATTGGGAATTCGGAGATGGCGGTACTTCATACAGTGAAGACCCAAGCCATACATTTGCGATGTCGGGGGTATACACCGTATGTCTGACCATTTTTACTGCCGATAGTTGCACCAGTACTTACTGCGGTGAGGTGATCATTATGGAAGATGATACCACAGATATGTGCGATGCGTATTTCGAATATGATTTCGGCATCACCCCTTGGGGCATCTTTACTACAAATCTTTCTGATGATGGTGGTGCACCTAGTGTCTATTATAGTTGGGAGTTTGGCGATGGTGGCACAAGTAGCGAATTTGAACCGGTGCATAATTATGCAATGGGTGGTTCTTACAATGTGTGCCTGACCGTTACTACGCCTACCTGCAGTGATACTTATTGCACCATTGTAGATATAGCTTCAGCAACAGAAGATCTGCTCATTAGCGAACTGCTCATCACGCCGAATCCGGCACGTGATCTGGTACAGATCCAGTTCTACAGTGCGTCAGCAGAAAGCGCCGACATGATGGTAACGGATATTACCGGCAAACAAATACTTTCCATACCCGGGCAAGCTATCCAGGCAGGTATAAACCGTATACAACTAGATACACATACCTGGAATTCAGGATTGTATATGTTTAATATCCAAACACAAAACGCAAACGCTGTAAGCGAAAAGATATTGGTTGTGCATTGATAGTGTTCCTTGAGTGCTTAAGCCGGGATTGTGCGATCCCGGCTTTTTTTTGCTATGCATCCACCTACACCGAGTAATTACAAGCATCTATCTAAGCACGCATGACCCGGCAATAGCAGTATCTACCGTGCATAGCGCATTGCCTTGTCTTTTTGTAAAGGGCAGGCATGGGCAGTGGGTTTTTTCATGCACCTGATTGCAGCGGAAAGCCCGGACCCCGAGGATACGAGGGGGAGGACTTGAAGCGGAAAGCAGGGCTGAGGGCCTGAGCGGGCGTTGAGGGGTGGTGCCCATTTCGAGCATCGTTTCATTATCCGTAAATTTGCGCTAGATTACAGGATATGAAAGAGGCACAACCGTATCATCCGCAGCACAAAGTGCGCATTGTTACTGCGGCAAGTTTGTTTGATGGGCATGATGCTGCGATCAATGTGATGCGCAGGATCATTCAGGCAACCGGCGTGGAGGTGATCCATTTGGGACATGACCGCAGTGTGGAGGAGGTGGTTAACTGTGCGATCCAGGAAGATGTGCAGGCGATCGCGATGACCTCTTATCAGGGAGGACACGTGGAGTATTTTAAATACATGTATGATCTCTTGCAACAAAAAGGCGCGGGTCATATCAAGATATTTGGTGGAGGCGGTGGCACGATTTTGCCGACGGAAATTGCGGAATTACATGCTTACGGGATCACGCGCATTTATTCGCCGGATGATGGCCGGGCGATGGGCTTACAGGGGATGATCAACGACCTGGTGCAACAAAGTGATTTTGCCACCGGTGTGCATCTGAACGGCGAAGTGAATCATATTGGTGAACAGGATTGGAACAGCATTGCAAAAACCATTTCTGCGATTGAAAATCAGACTGCGGATGCCGACCGCATCATGCGCACTGTGGAGGCCTCGCTTACGGATGTGCAAACACCGGTGTTAGGTATTACCGGAACGGGTGGTGCAGGAAAGTCGTCATTAGTGGATGAATTAGTGCGCCGTTTTTTACTCGACTTTACAGATAAATCCATTGCCATTTTAAGTGTTGACCCATCGAAACGCAAAACGGGTGGTGCGTTGCTGGGCGACAGGATACGCATGAATGCGATCAATCATCCGCGTGTGTACATGCGCTCGATGGCTACGCGTCAGGCGAACCTGGCCTTGAGTAAGCATGTGGATGAGGCTGTAAAAATTTTAAAGGCTGCGCGATTTGATCTCATTATTTTAGAAACTTCCGGCATTGGTCAGAGCGATACAGAGATCACTGAACACAGTGATGTATGCATGTATGTGATGACGCCTGAATATGGCGCTGCGAGTCAGTTGGAAAAGATCGATATGTTGGATTTTGCCGACATTATTGCAATCAATAAATTCGACAAACGCGGGGCACAGGATGCTTTGCGCGATGTTCGGAAACAGTTTCAGCGCAATCATAAATTATTTGACCGCGATGTGGAAAGCATGCCGGTGTTTGCTACGATCGCATCGCAATTCAATGACCCGGGAACGAATCAATTGTATCGTCATTTGATGGATACCATTCGTTCAAAAACGGGTGTTGACCTGCATAGCGATTTTCATGTGACGGATGAGATGAGTAAAAAAATATTCATCATCCCGCCACAGCGCACACGCTACCTTGCGGAAATTTCTGAGAACAACAGGGGCTACGATAAAAAGGTAGCAGAGCAATCGGCAGTGGCACAGCAATTATATGCTTTGCATACGGCAGAAGGTGTGATCACCGAAAGCACTGCCAGGCAGGCTATACAGGAGGCTTCAGCCAAATTGCGCAAAAAAATTGATCACGAGTATCTGGAACTCATTCAACAGTGGTCAGAAAAGAAAAAATCGTATACGGATGAGTTTTACATTTTCAAAGTGCGCGACAAAGAGTTGAAGATCAAAACTCATTCTGAAAGTTTATCACACGTATCGATCCCGAAGATCGCGTTGCCGAAATATGAGGCGTGGGGCGATGTGTTGCGTTGGCAGTTACAGGAAAATGTGCCGGGTGAATTTCCATTTACAGCGGGTATATATCCTTTTAAGCGCGAGGAAGAAGACCCAACGCGCATGTTTGCGGGAGAAGGTGGTCCTGAGCGTACGAACAAACGCTTTCATTACGTGAGTTTAGGCATGCCTGCGAAGCGATTGAGTACGGCGTTTGATTCCGTTACCTTATATGGAAACGATCCGGATGAACGTCCGGATATTTATGGTAAGATCGGAAATTCCGGTGTGAGTATTTGTTGTCTGGATGACGCGAAAAAACTCTACAGCGGTTTTGACCTTGCTGATCCAAAAACATCAGTGTCGATGACCATTAATGGTCCTGCCCCAATGATGCTGGGTTTCTTTATGAATGCGGCGATAGATCAGCAATGTGAAAAATATATTCGTGCAAACGGATTGACGGAGGAAGTAGAGGCTAAGATCCGTACCATCTATGCCGGAAAGGAGCATTTGCGTCCGCGTTACCATGCAGCAGAATTACCACAGGGCAATGATGGTTTAGGACTATTGTTATTAGGTGTCACAGGCGATCAGGTATTGCCTGCTGATGTATATGCCGAGATCAAGGCTAAGACCCTGAGTGTGGTGCGAGGTACTGTTCAGGCTGATATCTTAAAAGAAGATCAGGCACAAAACACCTGTATATTCAGTACTGAATATGCTTTGCGTTTGATGGGTGATGTGCAGGATTATTTCATCCGCAACAAGGTGCGCAATTTTTATTCGGTATCCATTTCGGGATATCACATTGCTGAAGCCGGTGCGAATCCGATCACACAGCTTGCCTTTACCCTGGCCAATGGATTCACCTATGTAGAATATTATCTGAGTCGCGGCATGCACATCAACGATTTTGGTCCGAACCTGTCGTTCTTCTTCAGCAACGGTGTTGATCCGGAATATGCCGTGATCGGTCGCGTAGCACGTCGCATCTGGGCCAAAGCGATGAAGCACAAATATGGCGCGGATGATCGCACGCAAAAACTCAAATACCATATTCAAACCTCGGGTAGGAGTTTACATGCGCAGGAGATCGATTTTAATGATATTCGCACCACTTTGCAGGCTTTATATGCGATCTACGACAATTGTAACAGTTTGCATACCAATGCCTATGATGAGGCGATCACCACGCCAACGGAAGAGAGTGTGCGCAGAGCTATGGCTATCCAGTTGATCATTAACAAGGAGCTTGGTTTGGCGAAGAATGAAAATCCAATGCAGGGTTCGTTCATTACGGAAGAGCTGACCGATCTGGTAGAGGAAGCCGTATTATCTGAATTCGACAGGATCACAGAGCGCGGTGGTGTATTAGGGGCGATGGAAACCATGTATCAGCGTGGCAAGATCCAGGAAGAAAGTTTGTATTACGAAACTTTGAAGCATACAGGTGCCTATCCGATCATCGGGGTAAATACATTCCTGAATTCGAAGGGATCGCCAACGATCATTCCGGCGGAGGTTATCCGTGCGACAGAGGAAGAAAAGATCGCACAGATCACTACGCTGCGCAATTTGCATACCATGCACAAAGAAAAAGCGCAACAGCAGCTTCGCGACATTCAACTTGCCGCGATCGAAAACCGCAACGTTTTTGAAATGCTGATGGACGCATGCAAATATTGCTCAATCGGACAGATCACTAAAGCGATGTTTGAGGTTGGGGGGCAGTATAGGCGGAACATGTAGGTAATTTGTTAATTCGTTAATTTGTTAATTCGTTAATTGAATGCAAGTTAGCAAGTTGGTAAATTAGCAAGTAAGCAAGTGGAGCGAAGCGACACCCCGCCCAAGCGGGGTTAGCAAATTAGCAAGTTAGCAAGTTGGTAAATTAGCAAGTTAGCAGGTTGGCAGGTTGGTAAGTTGGTAAGTTGGTAAATTAGCAAGTTAGGAAGTGGGGAGCGGGGGTTAGTATAGGGAGTGCAGCGACATTTCGCTTAGGCGGGATCAGCACATGAGCATATTAGCACATTAGCAAATTAGGACATCAGCACATTTTTTTTGAATTGAAAACATACGCAGCAGAATTACGGGATGCTTTTAGGGCATTGGAGGCTAATAGGTGGAAATTGGTATTGAGCAGGTTGTTTACGCATCTGTTCATGTTTTATTTTATCACGGTGGTGGTGAGTTTGTTCATTGGTTTTTTGGTGATGTTTTCTGCCAATGCTGATTTCGGAGTTATGTTGAAGGTGATGAATGTGTTCATGGTTTCTGTGCTTTCCATAGTCGTGATCGGGATCATACGCAAACAGGTTTTTCTCTTTTTGGTAAAGCGCAGAAGTTTATTGACCGATAGTATTTTTTCTATTTGGGTGATCACACTTATTCTGTCTGCACTTGCTTTGGGCGGTGGGTATGTATTGGGGACGCAGTTTTTGGGCGGTGACATGTCGGTGAGTTTTATGCTCAGATGGTGTGCTGCACTTGGTAGTATCTTTTTGCTGTTGGGTCCTTTTTATCTCATCAAGCGCGTGGAAAATGCGCATATAGCGGCATATAAATCCATTCTCTTTACTTATGCCTTACCTAAGATTCAGCAGGACGCTCGTTATAACAGCAGTGGCATCATTGGCCGACAATCGTTTACAGACAGCAAGCTTTACCAGGCTGCCGCATTAGCAGGTGGAGCATCTCATTCTGCGGAGATCGTTGCTTATAAAGGATCAGATCTCATTCTGAGGCCGGATGCGCAGTTTCAGTTCTGTCACCTGGAGGTGATGCAGCGGGAAACGCAGCAAAGTGCAGGCAAGACCGAAGTAAAGATCTCGCAGTTGTTCAATGGATATTTCATTGTTATGGATTTCAATAAACCATTTACGGGTGAAACATTCATAGTACCGGATGATGCACGTGCCTTATTTGGAGAGGTTACCGGAGAATCGCTGAACAGATTGGGTAAAAGACCGGGTACACAATTGGCCTTTATGGAAGACCCAGAATTTGAGGAGTCGTTTACGGTATATACCAGCGATGAGCAGGAAGCGCGCTATATTTTATCCCCTAACCTGATCGAACGGATACGCCTGTTCAACGAGCACTTTTTACAACCGGTATCTATTTCTTTCGTTGGGCATCATGTGTATATAGGTATACAGCACGATAACGACCTGTTCTCCCCTCCCCTGTTCGGGCCGATCTACAATGAACGTGCGATAGAGGAGCAACTCGATATGCTGGAGGCCATTCTTACGTTACCTGAGCAGTTTGATATCAAACGAGATATCTGGAAGCATTAAGACCAGGTTTCAGTAAAGTAATTGCTTTACTTCTTCCCATTCATTTCGATCTTCATTGGGCGACTGAAGGATTCTTCCAATGAGATGAAGGTTTCCGTTCTGTCGATGCCCATAATAGGCTGTATCTGGTCGTGGAGGATCTTCTTGAGGTGGTTGGTGTCCTTACAAATGATCTTGATGAACATACTGTAGGTTCCGGTCATATAGTGACAGTCAACGATCTCATCGATCTTCTCCAATTCCTTCACCACCTTGTCGTACATCGAGCTTTTGTCCAGGTAAACGCCTAGGTAGGCTGTTATGCCATAGCCAAGTTTTTGCGGGTTGACGATGAGGTGTGAGCTTTTGATCAACCCCATGGCATCCATCTTCTTCATGCGCACATGGATGGTTCCGGGGGAAACTCCGATCTTCTGGGCTATTTCGGTAAAGGGCATCATCGCGTTCTGCATCAGCAGGTGCAGGATCTGGATGTCTACTTTATCAATTTCGTAATTTTCGGACATGTGGCGTTAGGGTTATTGTTATATCGTCAAATATAGGCTAAATATTTTTGTATTTTAACAAGTTTTGCAAATTTTTTTTATTTTATTTGCAAAATCCAATGTGGAACTGCTATCTTTGTTATAACCTTTTACAGGTTATTGGTTAGGCAACATACCCCTTTATGAATGCTGTGCGATGAGGAGCGTGCAGCATTCTTTTTTTTTGCCCATACGCCAATAAATGGAACACGGATGGAACGGGTCTTGCCGGATAAAAACAGATAAACAGCCTTTATTCAGTACCGCCGCTCGAGGAGGGCGATATTTTCTACATGGTAGGTTTGCGGGAACTGGTCGAAGGGCTGTAATACGGTTACACGGTAGTCGTGGATGAGCAGTTGAATATCGCGTGCCTGGGTGACGGGATTGCAGGAGACATACACGATCTTTTCGGGGGCTAGTTTAAGGAGTTGTTCGCATACGTCTTTGTGCATGCCGGCGCGAGGTGGATCCGTGATCACCACATTGGCCCGGCCATTTTCTGCGATAAATTCGTCGGTAAATATCTTCGCCATGTCGCCGGCGTAAAATGCACAATTGGTGATGTTGTTCAGCGCGGCATTTTTTCTGGCATCCTCGATAGCTGCTTCCACCAATTCGACGCCAACTACTTTTTTGCAATGCTTCGCTGCCAATAAGGCGATACTTCCAAGTCCGGTATAGAGGTCGTACACCTCATCATCCGCTTTCAGGTTGGCCAGTTCAAGTGTTTTGCGATACAGGTTTCTGGCTTGTTCGGTATTTGTCTGAAAGAAGGCGCGCGGCCCCAATTGATAGCGTACGCCTTCTATTTCCTCCACCATGTGCGCATCACCATCGAACAAGGTGACATCGATATCATATATGATATCATTCTTTTTTGTGTTGACACAATAATAGAGCGATGTGATCTCCGGGAAGGTATCGCGTATATGTTGCATCATCGGCAGCAGCACTTCCGGTTGATCCTGGGCTACCACAACGATCACCATGAGGTGCCCGAGGGATGTATTTCGAATAATGAGGTTGCGCATATATCCGGTATGATTGCGCAGATCGTAAAAAGGTAGTGCATGCATCAATGCATACGCCTTTAG
>JAYRVB010000419.1:0-2892 GCA_041918775.1 Chitinophagales bacterium | reverse complement strand
GTGGCAGAAGCAGATCTGCATAGTTTATCCGTCGGCTTAGCCGGACTCCCCGATCGCGAAGGCATCACCACACTGGATGCCTGCATCATGGATGAACATTATAATTGCGGATCAGTAGCCTTTCTGGAAAAGATCAAACACCCGATCTCAGTTGCCCGCAAGGTCATGGAAACCACACCACATATCATGTTGGTAGGTTCCGGTGCACAACAGTTTGCTTTGGCAAATGGATTTAGTCTTGATGATTATAAAAATCCGGAAGCTGTCAAAGCTTATCAGGCCTGGGCAAAAGAAAAACAATATAAACCGATCATCAATATCGAAAATCACGACACCATCGGCATGATCGCCATGGACGCATCCGGAAATCTGTCGGGCGCGTGTACCACGAGCGGACTTGCGTATAAGGTACGCGGACGTGTGGGTGATTCACCCATCATTGGTGCCGGATTATATGTAGACAATGAGATCGGTGCGGCCACTGCCACCGGAACCGGTGAAGAAGTGATCAGAATTGCCGGCACACATCTGGTTGTGGAATTGATGCGACAAGGCAGGTCGCCATACGATGCGTGCAAAGAAGCCGTGATGCGTATGGTGAAGATCCGCGGTGAAAAAACAAAAGATTTTCAGGTGGGTTTCATCGCCTTGAACAAACAGGGCGAATTTGGCGCGTATTGCCTCCAACCCGGATTCAATTACGCTGTATACTCAAATAATATTCCAAACGTTTTATTTAGCTCAGACAGTTATTACGCCTGAGGTTTCTTCAACACATGATCACATTAGAGATTTGTACGTTTAATGCCACAGATGTGGTAAAGGCCAGAGCTGCGGGTGCCGATCGCATCGAACTTTGCGCTTCATATGTAGAAGGTGGCATCACACCTTCTACCGGAAATATCCTGCATGCATTCGAACATGTTGATCCAAAAGATATCGTGATCATGATCCGTCCACGTGGCGGTAATTTTATTTACGACGATGAGGAATTTACAGTGATGTGCAAAGACATACAACATGTGCGTTCACTTGGTGCCAAGCAAGTGATATTCGGCATCCTGGAAACCAGCGGAAAACTGGACATTGTCCGAAATAAAAAACTGGTTGACCTGGCCGGTGACATGAGCTGCACCTTACAACGTGCCTTCGACCTCACCAGAAATGCAGACGAAGCGCTGGAGGATGCGATCCATATTGGTTTCAGCAGAATACTCACATCAGGACAACAGCCAACTGCCTGGGAAGGAAGAGATATGATCAGATATTTGATCACAGCCGCACAAAACAGGATCAGCATATTACCCGGAGCAGGTGTAAATAGCAGGAATGCATCCGCGCTCATCGAATATACAGGCTGCGATCAGATACATACTTCTGCCAAACGCGCATTTACAGAACCAGAGGAGTTTGTACACAATGCAGCCATCTACAACAATCAACACATGACAGAAGTGTGGCCCGAAGAGGTGGCTGCGCTGAAAGCCATCACTTCAAATTTCTCCCGATGAAATGGAGATTTGGCATAGTAGTGGTAAGCATAAGTATTGCGCTAACCTGTAACGCACAAGCCATGAAGATAGACATGCATACCGGTTGGGAATTTTGCAATGCAAATTCCACTGATTGGATACCCGCCACCGTACCGGGGTGCGTGCATACTGACCTCCTGAATAATAAACGCATCCCCGACCCTTTTTATGGCAGCAATGAATCAGAGGTGCAATGGATAGAACAAACAGACTGGATCTATCGCAAAACATTTTCATTAACGAAACAATTTGCAGAACTCCCCTTTATTGAATTACAGTTTGACGGGCTCGATACCTATGCCGATGTGTTTGTAAATGACACACTTATTTTGGAAGCGGACAATATGTTTCACCATTATCGCCTGGATGTGAAACCTTATGTTCATGCAGGAGAAAATGAAATACGTGTATATTTTCATTCACCTTCCGGCACAGCGAAAGCATTGCGCGATACCTATCATTTAGTATTGCCGACAGATGAACGTGTATTTGTCCGCAAAGCACAATACCAATTCGGCTGGGATTGGGGGCCTCGCTTGGTAACCAGTGGGATATGGCGTGATGTATCGCTTACAGGCCATGAAGGCCTTATGGTGAAACTGGATGAATTCACCTTTAGGAATAATAAACATACCGACACAGCGGATATTCAAATTCGTCTTGAATACAATGCCTTAAAGCGCATGCGGTACGAAGTACAGGTAATTGAAACAACCACCAATACACTTGTATACCACACCCATTTCCAAAATGTGCTTCCCACATATACCTTAATAGATGTACCATTTGCCATACCGGAAAGATGGATGCCTTATGGGTATGGGAATCAGGTGATGTATCATTTCAAAGTGGTGGTCAAACACAATAAGCATATATTTTTTGAAAAGACATACAGTACCGGATTTAGCAATATTCAATTACATCAGGAGCCGGATGCAAGCGGTAAGAGCTTTTACTTCAGTGCAAATGGGCAAAAGATATTTGTGAAAGGCGCCAACCTCATTCCTTTGCATAGTTTCCCAAGCACATTGACCGAACAGGATTATCGCAAGTTACTGTTGGAGGCCAAAGAAATGCACATCAATATGATACGCGTATGGGGAGGCGGCATTTATGAACATGATCATTTGTATGCGCTTTGCGATTCTCTCGGCATCATGGTGTGGCAGGATTTTATGTTTGCCTGTGCGATATACCCTGGAAATGTCATTGACGCTCCTGAGCTCCAATATCAGGCGCAACGCATATCCACACATCCATGCATCGCTTTATGGTGCGGAAATAATGAAATAGACGAAGCCTGGAATAACTGGGGGTGGCAAAACCAGTATAAATGGCCTGACTCTATAGCCTTTCGTAT
>JAYRVB010000418.1:0-6797 GCA_041918775.1 Chitinophagales bacterium | reverse complement strand
CATCTCCTGTGATCGGGCCATCAGGCGACATACAACTGCCTGCGCGCGACAATTCGTCTTCTGCGCTCTGAATGATACCGGGCGGTATGCGCAGATGGTATTCCTCCTGCCCATAGGCGCCAATAGCCAGTAAAAGCAAGCCTGAAAGCCATACACTTCTCTTCATGACAAGGATTTTGGGTGCTTTGTCACATCCGGAGGAGTCGAATGCTTTGCTAAATATAGGGTGTTTGTCACAAAATCAGGAATTCCATTACATATTTTTATTATAATAATGTGATGACCCGGAGCGGGTTACCTGTGTGTTGACTTCAGTATGTCATTTTATAAGGAGTCCGACGCTGCAGAAATTCAGTAACTTTCGGGTCAAATGTGACAGGTATTCATATGGAAAATGTGATCGAAAAAGCCACGCTGCAATTCCTCAAAGGTTTGGCTACCCATAACAACAAGAGCTGGTTTGATGCGCATAAATCAGATTATGATAAAGCGCGGGAGAACTTCATTTCCTGCAATGCGACCATCATCCGGAAAATGGGTGTATTTGCACCGGAATTTGCGCACCTCGATCCGAAAAAAACAGTGTTTCGGATCTATCGGGATGTCCGCTTTTCTAAAGATAAACGCCCGTATAAAGAGAACTTCGGGGCCAATTTAGGCATCGGAAAAGGAGATACACCTGCCGGATATTATCTGCAGGTGATGCCCGGAAATAAATCCTTTGCCGCAGCAGGTGCCTACATGCCTGAACCGGCCGCCCTGGCGGATATGCGACAGGAAATTGATTATAACCTGAAAGAATTTGAAGCCATATTGAAACAGGCTGCAATGAAAAAAATGTTCGGCGGACTCGATGAAATTGAAGTATTGAAAAAAGCGCCAAAAGGATACGACCCCGAAAATCCGGCTGTACCATATCTCAAACACAAAAGTTTCGTGGTAACCCGAAATTTCACTGATAAAGAAGTATTAGCCAACGATTTTATTAAAAATGTCGTTACTACTTTCAAGGTAGCACATCCTTTTATTGCTTTTTTGAATAGAGCAGGTAAATAATCCTGTATCAATACATAAGAGCAACAGGGCACAACCAACATGAAGCAAACACTCCTCATAATATCCATTTGTCTGCATGCCGCTGCAATTGCACAAAGCATCACAGCGTATCCCGACACAACGATATGTTCAGGTGAGCCCATACAATTATATGCAGTGGTGGATGGCACCTATGGCACAGAGGCGTATACCTATGAAAGTATTCCATTTGCGCCTGAACCGGTGGGTGGCACCGTGGTAAACATGGTTGATGATACCCATACCGGTCCATTTCCTATCGGTTTCGATTTTTGTTTTTTCGGAGAAGTGTATACCCATTTTTACATCGCTTCCAATGGCTGGATCAGTTTTGTGAACCCGACCGGCGCCATGGATGTGAACTGGACACCCGATGGCCCTATCCCAGATGCAGCAGCCAATGTACCAAAGGCAGCGATTTTCGGACCGTGGACCGACTGGCATACCGGGCTTTGCACCAATTGTATCTACAGAGAAACTGTTGGGGTTGCGCCTAATCGCAAGCTGATCGTAAGTTTTGATGAAGTGCCCTTGTTTTCATGCACAGGGTTTGAAGGTGTATTTCAGTTTGTGCTCCACGAAACCACCAATAAGATTGAAAACCACCTTACTGATGTAGACGTTTGTCCGGGTTGGGATCTGGGTATCGCTGTACAGGGTATTCAAAATGCAGATGGCTCTGAAGGCTATGCAGTAGCAGGAAGAAATGCCACCAACTGGTCGGCCAGCAACGAAAGCTGGGCATGGCTGCCGGATGCGATCACCTGGTACGAAACCGCCACAGGAACTGTTGTAGGCACCGGAGATACCATCACGGTGAACCCGGCGACCACCACTACCTACACGGCAGAGATCACCCTGTGCGATGGCACCGTAGCCTCCGATGAGGTCACCATCACCATCACTACACCCTATGATGTAACCATTGATGTGCAACAGATCGTGTGCAACGGTGATGTGAACGCTTGGATAGACGTGGATGTAACCGGTAACACCAACCCGGTAACCTATACCTGGTCAACCGGCGACCTTACCGATAGTATTGGTGGCCTTGGCCCGGGAACATATACCATAACTGTGCAGGAAGAAGATGGCTGTGCATATACAGAGGACATCGTCATTACCGAACCACCCTTGCTTACGCTGGATACCCTTTTGACGCTTGATGTGACCTGTTTTGGCGGTAATGATGGCCTGATCGAATTAGACCCTGAAGGCGGGGTGCAACCATACCTGTTTAGTCTGGATGGGGTGGATTGGCAGACAGACAGTGTATTTTCAGCTGTGTATGCCGGCACCTATACCATACGGGTAAAAGACGCCTACGGCTGTGAGGCAACCATCACCGGTGTGGTGATCAGTGAACCGCCGCCAATAACGGTAGATGCCGGCCCTGATCAAACCATTGCCTATGGCAGCTTTGTGGTGCTGGAAGCCACCACAGTCACTCCGGCCATTACCCTGATCAGCTGGATGCCACCCGATTTCCTCGATTGCACCGATTGCATGCAGCCAACAGCTGCGCCGGCTTTCAATACCACCTATTATATCACGATCACCGACGCGGATGGCTGCACGGCGGTTGACTCAGTGAACGTGTGGGTCGACCTTGATTTCCATGTGCCAAACGCCTTTACACCGAATGGGGATGGGCTGAATGACGTGTTTATGATCAGCACCGACCTGTTGATCTCTTACGATATACAGATCTACAACCGCTGGGGTGAACTGCTATTCAGCTCGTCTGATGTACAGGTAGGTTGGGATGGAAATGTGGGTGGAAAGCCGCAGGAGATAGGCGTTTACACCTATGTGATCAACAGTACCACCACCCTGAATACCAGGCTGGTGAAAACGGGAACGATCACCCTTCTGAGGTAATAAATCTGCTCCTAAAGGCCATCTGACGCTTAGATCAGGACCGGGGTTGCACGTCGTTCAAAATTTTTTTTCATTTTTTTTTGCTTATTTGTGATAAAGGCCTACATTTGTTAACACGTAGCTGAAAAGCTTGTGGCATAAGGCTTTATTGGAAACACCCACATCTGCAACATTGCCGGAATACCGTTAAGCACAGGTAGATACAGGCGTTTTCCAACAAAGATTTCGTAAAAAAAGGACCATAAGTCCTTGCATATGAATTAGATGCCTCTTAGCTTTGCGGCCATATATGTGAATTTGTTTTAAACTTATCAGCATTTAAACAACCTTAATTTATACGTCATGATTAATCGAAAACTCACCATTGTAGCGCTGGCGCTTATCAGCACCCTTGCTACTTTTGCTCAGGGCCAGCCTTCTGGTTCTTCATTCCCTCCAAAACCAGCCAATCAATGGCAAATTGGTTTACACCTCGGACTTCCGATCATTCAGGGTGACCTGCGTTCAGAAGCTTTCGGTGGTAACCACGCGCCTGCTTTCGGTGTAGGTTTGAACGTTCGTAAGAGCCTTGGATACCTGGTATCTCTTCGCTTGCACGGTATGTATGCTCAAACTTATGGTATGGAGATCGTTCAGGGTTCTTACGCCTTCAACAAGACTTTGAACGGTGCATTCTCTAACGCAATCGCTGCCGGCGGTGACCCTGCTGACTACTATTCAACAGGTGCCGATTATACCGGTAACGTTTGGGTACCTAACTACAAAGCACAAATAGGACATGGTTCATTGGACCTGATCCTGAACATGAACAACCTGAACTTCCACACAGCTAACAGCAAGGTGTTTGTTTATGGTTTTGCCGGTATCGGTGGTTTCATGTATCAAACCAATTACGATGCCCTTGATGCTAACGGCGAAGAATATAACTTCTCCGGTTTACTCGATGGTTTCGGTTCACAGAACACCTCTGAAAGCGAACGTATCGATGCCCTCCACGGCGCATTAGATGGCGATTATGAAACACAAGCTGAGGTAGCCAACCCTGCAGCTCGTGGTGAAGACGAAGTTCGTGCTACCTGGATCCGCAACCCTTCATTAAGCGGTGGTCTCGGTATCTCTTACCGCCTCGGAACCAAACTCGAATTAAGCCTCGAACAACGTGCTACACACTACTTCGATGACCTCGCTGATGGACAGCGTTGGGAACTCGATGGTGACTATACTGACCACTTTGATCTCCTGACCTATACTTCATTGAACCTTGGTTATAACCTTGGTGGTGGTGATGAAGCAGTTGATCCACTGTGGATGGTTAACCCACTCACTTATCTCTATGATAAAGTAAATGAATTCGATGCTGACAACTTGTTGAAAGACTCTGACAACGATGGTGTTATCGATCGTCTCGACAAAGAACCAAATACTCCGGAAGGAACTCCGGTTGACACGCATGGTGTTAGCTTAGACAGCGATAAAGATGGTTGCCCTGACTCTGAAGATCCGGAACCATTCTCTTCTCCTGTGCTTCCTATGGAAAACTGTCAGAATGTTCACCTCACTCAGGATTGGGTTGAGAACTACGTTGATCAGCGCTTGAAAGATTATACTCCTGGTACTGCCAGCGATTGGATCCTGCCTTATATCTTCTTCGATTTGAATAAGTCAGATATCCGTCCTGATGCCGTTCCTTCACTCAATCAGGTTGCTGAGATCATGACTCGCTACTCTAAATTGAACGTAGAAGTAGTAGGTCACACAGATACTCGCGCAGGTGAAGATTACAACATGAAGTTGTCTGAAAACCGCGCTCGTAACGCAATCAACTATCTGACCAGCAAAGGTGTTGCCGAAAACCGCTTGAAAATGGTTTACAAAGGCGAAGGTGAAAACCTGATCAAAGACGCCGATACTGAAGCAGAACACCAAATGAACCGTCGTGTGGAATTCCACATTATCAAGAACTAATTCATATATATAATCATGACAGCCAAAGGGGTGCAGAAATGCACCCCTTTTTTTTATGTCTACGGTTGAACATTATCCCATCCGGATTTTGTAAATTGCATGAATGATTTTTTTCAGCCTTGTCAAGGTCTGCTAACATATTGATACTGATCCCTTTAGTTTTTATGCAAATGCATGGGCAGGCACAAACAGCCCAGAGCATAAAGGCTTCACATGGTATTCGGGGCTTATTCCACAAAGAAGTTATTTGTGTTTGGTATCCAACCCCACTTACATGGCTGTACGATGAACTGGCAGATACAACAGTACAATACACAAGGGATAGCGATGCAGATGGTGTGATTGACATCCTCGATCTCGAACTCGGTACAAACCTGCTAGCCTCAGTAAATGCCCAGGGTGTTGCCTTGGATTCGGATGGAGATGGATGCTATGATCATGAAGATCCGGAGCCAATGTCATTGCCCGGTTGGCAGCTTTCCGGATGCTCAAGAAAATTGCTGAATGCCGATTCTGTTTTTCGATTAGTAGATATCTGTAGGGTAGGGACAGTAGGCAATGATTGGATATTGCCCTATATCTTTTTTGATCAGAATATATCTGATATTCGCTCAGACGCAGTGAGACCCCTTGAATTGATCATAGAACTTATGCAGAAATATCCTGCACTGTGTATTCAGATTGTAGGGTATACAGGGAAAAGTGAAGCATATGCGCAGCAATTAGGATTGGAAAGAGCAGTTTCAGCACTGCAATTTGTTACTGCACGTGGCATTGAAGAAGATAGATGTAGTTTGGTCTTTATGAGTGAGCAAAATGCCCATTACAACCATTTCGGTGTATCACAGGAATATTGGATAGAAAGACGTGTTGAGTTTCATATTGAACGAAAATGAAGCCAAGTATGGATTTTTTTGGACTCATGGGTATATCTGCCAGATTTTATTCGACTAAGGTGCTTGCTGTTATCATCTTTGTGGTGGCGGTAACGCAACTAAACGCTCAAATTACTGATCGTACTGTTTTTGACATGCATTATTCATTTGGTGAAAGCATATATCTCATAGAACCAGGATTCCAGGATGATGACCACGATGGTGTGATCAACCAGTATGATGTGGAGCCGGCATCTGATACACTTTCAGTAGTTGATGTGCGTGGAGCAATGTTAGATAGTGATGGTGATGGGTGCTTGGATCATATTGATCCTGAACCAATGTCCAGCCCTGTTTTACCTATTGAGTATTGCATAAACGTCATACACAATGTTTGTTGGGAGATGACTAAGCTATATGAAGATAACAATTATCCCGAACGCACGATTCTGGCATTTGATCTGAATGGACATTTACTGGATGCAGCTGCATATATAGATCTGCAAACAATACTCGCTTGGCTATCAAAACAAGGTATTAGGAAAGGGGAGGTGGTAATACTGCGTGTAGCGTATAACTATTCAAATAGTGAATCATTTTTATTGGCTCTGCACCAATTAGTGACATTGCTTGCATCCGAACCGACCGTTTCATCAGGGCAGGTTAGACTCGCACTGCATGTATATCCGAATACGCCTGAGTATTTATCTTATCAACAGCAGCAAGGCCAAACGATGGTGGCCATTGACCTTATAAAGCGATCATTTGAATATATGTATGATAGCCGCGATACATATATACGGGATAGATGGTAGCATGCTCGGCAATGAGCGCTATATTAAGCACACAAGTAAATTAATGGATGCATTACTCTGTGCACTCTGTGTCTTCTCCGTGCACTCTGTGTCCCTGTATTTCTTAGGCTCTTTGAAAACCTTAGTCCCACAAATTTTTACGTATACTCAGAAAATTCGCTCACGAAAATATAGAGATCTACTTAGT
>JAYRVB010000417.1:0-2030 GCA_041918775.1 Chitinophagales bacterium | reverse complement strand
CGGGATGTCGCTGCGCTCCAGGTGCTGATCCCGCGTAGCCAGGATGCCGCAGCGCTCCACGTGCTAATTTGCTAACCCCGCTTTGGCGGGATGCCGCTGCGCTTCACTTGCTAATTTGCTAACCCCGCTTTGGCGGGATGTCGCTGCGCTTCACTTGCTAATTTGCTAATTTGCTAACTTACTAATTTGCTAACTCAGCATTCCGGGCTGTTTCTGGTTAGGACATTGGTTAATTTTTCGTAAATCGACAAAAACCGATTCGGATAGGGGTATCTTTGAGCAAAACAACTATGCTTATGAAAACAATCTTTTACTTAGTGTGTACCGGTTTAATGCTTAATTCAGCAATACTGGTTGCTCAGCCTACCATTACCTCTGCAACTGCGGGGTCTGTGGGCGATGTGTTCTCTTTCGAAAATGCGACTGTTTCAGGTTTTGATCCGGGTGCTTCAGGCGCAGGTGTTACATGGGATTTTTCCGATCTTTCTCTTACCGGCTCTTCCATTGGCTACAACTTTATTACTCCGGAGGCTTCAGGACATGCGGCTACTTTTCCGGGTGCAACCGTAGCTGCTGAGTTGGATGGAGGGAGTTATGCATATTATAAGATCAATGCATCCGAATATACACTCATCGGCTTGTATACCGCTGCAAGCACCCTGGTATATTCTGACCCCGAAACGTATATGACTTTTCCTATGACCATGGGAACAACATCTGATGATGATCTACATTGTGAATATACAACAGGCGTAGAAACCATTCGCGATGGCTCAATTTCTGTTGAAGCAGATGCTTATGGCACATTGATCCTACCTGGTGGCACCTATACGAATGTGTTGCGTGTAGTACTCCATGAAGTGTATAGCGATGAATTTGTTGGTCTGCCCTATACTTCAGACTATGATTTTACACATTACTACTTTTTAAGGGAAGGTACCGTTGGCCCGCTGTTTCAATATAGCTTATTGGAGATTGGCGGCTTATTTCCTTCAACGACTGAACAGGCGTCTGTAAACAATAATATTGGCGCCGTTGGAATTGATGAACTTGCACAAAACGCCATCAATCTATTCCCAAATCCGGCAAACACACAAGTTGCCATCAACCTGCAAAATGTACAGGCTGACCAGATTTTTATTACCGATCTTTCAGGTCGAACTTTGTTACAGTCAAACACAAACGGCACATCACTTGTTACATTTGATCTGCAGTCACTTCCGGCAGGCATGTACTTTGCACGCATTGTTGCAGGCTCGGAAACGTATAGCAAACAGTTTCAGATCGTAAATTAATTGCGCTGCATGCACAATATGGAAAGAACGACGAAGGGTTTCTTCGTCGTTTTTTTATTCAATTCTCCCCTGCACAATCTCCTCCACCACCGCCGGATCTAACAAGGTAGTTGTATCTCCAAGATGCGATAACTCACCTTCGGCTATTTTGCGCAAAATGCGGCGCATGATCTTGCCACTGCGCGTTTTGGGAAGTCCGCGCACAAATTGGATCTTATCGGGTTTTGCCAGCGCACCGATCACGCGGGTAACTGTTTGTAAAATGTCTTGTCGCGACAAATGTGTATCATCCGGTGCATCGCCGCTGTATACGACAAAAGCATATATGCCCTGACCTTTAATATCGTGCGGATAACCCACCACTGCACTTTCTACTACACCAGCATGCATGTTAATGGCATTTTCCACTTCTGCGGTTCCGATGCGATGGCCGCTTACATTTAATACGTCATCCACCCTGCCGGTGATTCTGTAAAATCCCTGCTCATCCCGATAGGCACCATCACCGGTAAAATACATTTGATGATATGTAGCGAAATAATTACTTCTACATCTTTCATGATCTCCATAGGTAGTTCTGATGATAGACGGCCACGGCGCGCTCAAACATAAATTGCCTTGTACATTATTCGCAGTGATCACCTCACCCTTGTCATCCAATAAAACAGGCAACACGCCCGGCATGGGCAGAGTGGCATAGGCGGGTTTTGCAGGCGTTATTCCGGCCAGTTTGCT
>JAYRVB010000416.1:0-14767 GCA_041918775.1 Chitinophagales bacterium | reverse complement strand
GTACAAATTGTGGTAGCCTGCCCAAACACCTACGATCACTACCAGCATCAGTATAGCCCCATAGAGTGAGAACTGGCTCACTGCTTCAGGAATACGTTTGATGGTTACGTGCCATCCCGCCATAGCGATCTGGTGTGCTGCCAGGAAAAATACGGCAAGTACCGATATGCCGAGGAAGAAAATGGTGTCGTGCAGGTAGTTCGACCAAAACCTGTCCATTGAGGCACCTGTGACCATTCCGATCACCACGAGCACTACGCCTAAAACGAGCATACCCAGAAATAGGTTTCTCAGCTTAGAAGTAAATGCAAAAGTATTTGAGCCGTTCATGCTATTCTGATTTCCGATGATTATTGCGATAGTGGTTATTTATTTTGAGCTTGAGCTGTTGCCTCTGTTGGAGCAGTTGCGGGAGCACTCTGCGCTGCTGCATAATCTGCCTGTAATTTTTTCACATAGGTGATCACTTTCCAGCGTTCCTCTTTGTTTAAAGCGTAGGCATATGATTGCATGGCATTTCTACCATAGCTCACTGAATGGAACATGGTACCTTCTGTCATGGCCATATACATAGGATCAAAGTATGAAGGCGGTGCGGCAGTGTATTTACCTGAAGTAACGATCACCCCTTTTCCATCGCCGGCAGTGCCGTGGCAAACTGCGCAATAAATGGTATAAAAGTGTTTTCCTTCTTCAACGATGTCCTTATCATTGATCGTAAATGGATTTTTATTTGCTGTAGCTGCCAGGATATATCCTTCCGGTGTATTTGGAATAGTATAAGGCAGGTTCAACGCCATCGACAAGCTATCGCCTTTAGTTCCTGCTACTGCGTTGCCAACGTAAGGCACCGTATGCGGAGCAGGAGTAAGTGCCGACATTTGATTGGGCAGTTCCGGATGCAATGCATATGTTTCATATGCACGTGAATAGTTCATATCCCAGGTATAGCTGTCACCCGGATAGTCACCACTTGCTTTTTTACAAGAAGTAAGTGATGCAGGAACGATCACAGCAGCAACCAACGCAATTACGAATGTATTTTTCACCATTGGTATGGATTTTCTCAATTAAAGTTCTTTTTCATGAATTTCAACAGCGCCGCTGTCACCAAGCACTTTGCGGATCTCCGCTTTTTTCGACTCAGTGGTATGTTCGTCGATCTCAAAAGTCATCGCAAACATGTGGCAGGTTGTGCGTTCATCGATAATTTCAGCTTTCATACCCGGCGCGAGGCGGTTCAGGTATAAGTAAGTGAGGAACATCCCCACGGAAGCGAACAATACGGTTAACTCAAACGTGATCGGGATCCATGAAGGAAGCGACAGGTAAGGTTTACCACCGTAGTTGATCGGATAATTATTTGTGGTGATCCACAAGATGAAGGTGAGGGCGGTAAGCGTACCCGTTGCACCAAAAATAAATCCGGCGCTATGGAGTTTTGTCATACGCAAACCCATGGCATCATCAAGACCATGCACCGGGAATGGTGTATAGCAATCATGTATCTTGAGTCCTTCAGCCCGCACTTTTTTGACTGCTTTGATGAGAATCTCCTCATCATCATACAAGCCGTACATTATTTTTTTCGTGGACATGTGCTAACCTATTTAATGCTCTGTTTGATTAATGATGTTCGTGATCTTCGTGTTTATGAATGGCATCCGGGCCGGTGTATTGATCGCCGGCTGTTTTCAGGATCGATTTCACCTCTGCCACGGCAATAACCGGTGCTACTTTAGCAAAAATGAGGAAGAGGGTCATAAAGAATCCGATCGTTCCGATATAAATAAATATCTCCACTGTGGTTGGATAATACATGGTCCAGCTGGACACGATATAATCCCTGTGGATGGACGTAACGATGATCACAAAACGTTCGAACCACATACCCACGTTGATGAAGATCGACATGAAGAAAGTAAATACCACACTGCGACGCAATTTGCGCACCCAGAATAATTGTGGTGACACCACGTTACATGTCATCATACCCCAGTAGCTCCACCAATAAGGACCCATCATACGATTATCGAATGCATAAGCTTCATATTGGTTAACTGAATACCATGCGGTAAACAACTCGGTGATATAAGCAACACCCACAATTGAACCTGTGAGGATGATGATCTTATTCATCGCCTCAATATGTGCCAGTGTGATGTATTCCTGTAAGTTAAATACTTTGCGCACCACCAACATCAGGGTTAACACCATGGCAAATCCGGAGAAGATCGCACCGGCAACGAAGTATGGTGGGAAGATGGTCGTATGCCAACCAGGGATCACTGATGTGGCGAAGTCGAAGGATACGATGGTGTGTACGGATAATACGAGTGGTGTAGACAAACCAGCGAGCACCAGGGAGATTGACTCAAAACGCTGCCAGTTTTTTGCTGTGCCTTTCCAGCCAAAGCTGAAGATGTTATACATCTTTTTAGCAAAAGCCGATTTCGCACGGTCGCGGATCAAAGCCAGATCCGGTATCAAACCGGTATACCAGAATACCAGCGACACGGTGAAATATGTAGAGATCGCAAATACGTCCCATAAAAGCGGAGAGTTAAAGTTCACCCAAACCGGACCACGTGTGTTCGGATATGGGAAGATGAAGAATGCCAGCCATACACGACCCATGTGAATGATCGGAAATAAACCGGCACACATTACCGCAAAGATGGTCATCGCCTCTGCTGAGCGGTTCACACCTGTCCTCCATTTCTGACGGAACAGTAACAAGATCGCCGAGATCAGTGTTCCGGCGTGACCGATACCGATCCACCAAACAAAGTTGGTGATATCCCATGCCCAACCAACGGTTTTATTCAATCCCCACAAACCAATACCATAAGTAATGGTGAGGCCGATCATCACAAATCCGTTGATGGCCAGCAAACCTGAAAGTGTGGTAGCTAAAAACCATGCTTTGCTCGGTTTGCTTTCTACCGGGGCACAAATATCATCGGATATTTGCTTGTAGGTCTTATGACCCTGTATAAGCGGTTCCCTTAAAGGTGATACGAACATAACTGCTTAGGTGGTTGATTATTTATAATTGTAAAGATCCATGATATCCAATGCCTGATCTGCTTTCACATCGGCTTGTTCCTTGTTCCTTACTTTCGTTTTATAAGTAATAGATGGAACCCAGTGGAACTCTTCCAAAATGCCGAAGCTTCTTTCATCCATCGACTCTTTGGTGAGCATACTGTGTTCATCGTAATTATTTCCGAATACGATCGCATCGGCAGGACAGCCACTTTGACAAGCGGTGCGGATCTCGCCATCGGCTAATTCGCGACCTTCTTTCTTAGCGGTCAGTTTTGCATCCTGAATACGCTGCACGCAGAACGAACATTTTTCGATCACCCCACGAGAACGTACGGTTACATCCGGATTCAATACCAATCGTGTCAGATCTTCAAACAAGCCACGTTCTTCTGTTCCTGAAGGATCGTTCATTGTGCCGAATGTATCGGAAGCACCATAATCGAACCAGTTAAAGCGACGTACTTTATATGGACAGTTGTTTGCACAGTAACGTGTTCCGATACAGCGGTTGTAGGCCATTTGGTTGAAACCTTCAGAGCTATGGTTGGTAGCACCTACCGGACAAACGTTTTCGCACGGTGCGTTTTCGCAATGTTGACACAACATTGGCTGATACACTACTTCCGGATTTTCAGGATCGCCTGCATAATAACGGTCGATACGCATCCAATGCATCTCATGCGCGCGAATCACTTCTGCTTTTCCTACAACCGGAATATTGTTTTCGGCATTACATGCGATCACGCAGGCGCCGCAACCAATACATGAGTTGAGGTCGATATTCATCCCCCAGTTGAAGCCGTTCTTCTTTCCGAAATAATCCGGATAGAAGGTAACATTATGCCAGGCAAGTGCTTCCTCGCGGTCTTCGTTGCCTGCTTTCGGGTTATGTTTATAGTCTTCGAGAATGGTTTCTTTAACAATACGACGTGGTGCGATACCATCGTTGATGCTGAAGTGTGTTTGTGTTTGTGCGAGTTTCACATTTTCGCCCAAGGATTTCAATTCTGCACCTGAAGCGATAAAGCTCACGCAATCGCCACTGGCATCCAGCATCGGATACACATTAACCCCAACGCCTGCTCCACCTTTACCGATGGTTGTGCGGCCATATCCCAGGGCTACAGATACTGAGCCATAAGCTTGTCCGGGTTGAATAGCTATCGGCAGGTCAACTGATTTTCCATTTACCGTGAGCGTAACCATATCACCATGCATGTAGTCATTTTCTTTCGCCCATGTAGGTGAAACGTTCAAGTAGTTATCCCAGGTGATCTTTGAGATCGGATCAGGTAATTCATGTAACCATGGATTATCTGCATATCTTCCATCGCCGATGGCTACAGACTCATAAAACTGCACCTGGATTCCTGAAGCTTTCTTAGCAGCACTCAATACAGCGCTTGCTGCAGCATTCAGATCAATTCCGGTAGTATTTCCGGCCACTGATGCATCTGAATTGGTAGAGAGAATCGACAATGCGAGCAGACCCGGATTTTCAAGGCCTTTTTCTGCTTCTGGTTGATATAAACCTATTTGCAATGCCGCATTAAATGCATTTCCTGCCGACATATTTCCTGCCAGTGGGCCTGTGGTCCAGGACTGCATCATGAAATCATAATAATTCATGGTATTACCACTCCACAATAAAAGTGATTCCTGCATTTGGCGGGTATCAAACAATTTACTGATGGTTGGTTGCGACAATGAATAATGTCCTTTTTTCGGCTCGAAGTCATTCCATGATTCGAGGAAATGATGATCAGGACATATATAAGTACAAGCTTCAGCGGTTTCGTTGATGCTGTTGGCAAATGATATGGAAACACCTGCTTTTGGCAGTGCCGCAGCAAGGTCGTTACCCAATGCATGATCGTAAACAGGGTTACAATCGTAGAACATCACTGCACCTACCTGTCCGCCTTTTAATTCGCTGATCAATGATTTGATGGTTGCATCAGAACCCTGACGAAGCTGAGAGGCGTTGGCAAAGCTTATCGTTTTGCCATAATTGCCCAGTGCATCATTGATCGCATTCACGATCAACTGGATGTTTTTATCATTGCTTCCGCACACCACCAATGAGCTTCCGGCATGTTTCTTCAACCATTCGGCAGCTTCTTTCACGCGGTTTTGTTTTTCCGCATCCTGCAATTTGGCGCCACCGGAACTTGAAGCACCGGTGATGGCATCATATAAATTCAGGGCTACCACACCAATTTCTGAAGGCATTACAGCCACACGATAATCGGCATTTGAACCGGTAAGTGACAAGCGGCTTTCGAAATGGTAATGACGACTCATTTCTGCCTTTTCCTTCGACACTTTGCGGTTGGCGATATAGCCTTTGGTATATTCTACCGGAGAAATCCATGTGCCCAGGAAATCTGCATCCAGAGATACGATCGCATTGGCACGAGAAAAATGATAATCAGGGATCGCAGCAATACCTTTCGATTCGCTGTTAGCCATCAACATACCATCATAAGAAACGGCATCATATGCCATTACTTTGGTATTCGGATATTTTTCGGTGAATTTGGCAAATACCTGTTTTGTTGATGGGCTGATCACTGTAGAGGTGATAATGCGGATGTTCGCATTTGGATTGGCAGATAATTTACCGTTGATAGCGGCATCAACTTCCTCCCAGCCGGCATTTTTCATACCTTTTTCAGCCTTCACCATCGGGTTGCGATAGCGGGCTGTATCATACAAGCTCAATACTGCAGCCTGCACACGTGCGGATGTTCCCCCTTTTGTGATGCGGGAATCTTTGTTTCCCTCAATTTTGATCGGGCGACCTTCGCGCGTTTTTACGAGGATGCTGCAGTAATCACCACCTGTATAAAAAGTAGATGCATACCAGGTAGCAATACCGGGGATCACATCTTCTGGTTTGAATACATATGGTGCTACTTTCTTCACCGGGATCTCGCAACCGGCAGCTACTGTAGCTGCGGTCAAACTAAATCCGACTAATTTGAGAAAGTCGCGTCGAGTAGACTGCAAGCCATCGTTTTTTTCATCAAAAAACTCTGCCGGTATTTCCTGGTTGAACTCGCTTTGTGCAAGTTGCATGAATTCCGGTTCCTGCTTTAACTCTTCAAGGCCTTTCCAGTAATTCTTTTCTGCCATCTGGTTATGGTTAGATTTGAGCTAATGTATTTGGATCAATAGTGACACTTCTGACATTCAGTTGCACCAATGTCTTCTGCCTTCACGTTTTCAATTTCGCCGTTCTTTAATTTTTCGTGCAATACGGCATATGGTTTATAGAACTCGTTTGTGGTAAAATTCACGTTAGAGTTTCTGTGACAGTTGATACACCATCCCATCGAGAGGTTCTCCTGTTGCTGAACCACATCCATTTCCTGGATTTGTCCGTGACAGGTTTGACACTCGATACCGCCTACTTTTACGTGTTGAGCGTGGTTAAAGTACACGTGATCCGGGAGGTTGTGAATTTTCACCCATTCGATAGGCTTAGGTTCGCTTTCGTACTTTAATGTACTTGGATTGAACCCGATATAGCTATAGATCTTTGCGATCTCTTTATCGTAAATGGCCTTCGGATAATTTGGATCATCTCCGGTAACGCCCTGAATGTTGTAGTGACAGTTCATACACACGCTCAGAGAAGGAATCACGGCCGCCTTGCCGCGCTCTGCACCGATATGACAATACTTACAATCGATCTGATTGATACCTGCGTGTACTTTATGTGAATACAGGATAGGTTGTTCCGGTGCATAACCTTGTTGGCGCCCAAGTGACGTTGCACTATCCCACATGGCTACACTTAACCAGCACAATAACAACAATCCCAAAATACCTACTAATGGACGGAAACGGCGCTGGCGATACCAAGGTGTTTCATCCGGTGCCGGTTCATTGTATTTCTGATGCACCATGGCGTTCAGGTATTTCACTGCACGCGACATGATCATGGCGATAATGGCCAGAGCGATGATCAGGATCCAATATAACTGGGTATTGTCTTTCTTGGCCTCTACCGGACCGGCAGCAGGACCACCGGCTGTTTGCTTTTCTTTGATGCGGATGGTTTCCGCGTCGATATATACCAGGATATCTGCGATATCGGCGTCAGTCAACTCCGGAAATGCAGGCATGATGCTACCGTATTCTTTATACAGCGCATTTGCATACTTATCTCCGGTTGCCAGAAACCCTTGCGAGTTCTTGATCCAGGCATATAACGAAGTACTGTCCGGCCAGCGGTCGCGTACTCCCATCAATGCAGGACCCGTCATCTTTTTATCGATGAGGTGACAACGTTGACATTTACTTTGATATAATGTCTTGCCTTCAGCGTCGCCGGCAAACACATTGCTTGCCGTTGTCATGAACGCGAAGAATAACAAACCGGTCAGTAGGCGTCTGATGGTCGTCTGGTTCTTCAACTGCACAATAGAGTTATTTTAAAAGTTAAGGTATTGGCTGATTTCTAAAAACCCGTGCAAAGCTAACCACCAACATCCAAATCTTTACAAAGAATTTAAAATTTTTTTGAACCTGATACGTCACAATAAAACCCTTTTGTAGCAAGCTTTTCAGGCCCCTTCATAATCAATTTAGACGTATTCTAAATTAGGGCATGAAGTTATGCACAGGCTAATGCCACGGTTGTGTATTTAGTACATATAAAGGCTGGCACAGTTTTGTATGCTTAACTTTGCAAAGACAGGAGGGATTATGAAAAAACTCATTTACACATGCTTGGGCTTGGTACTGGTTCTTAGCGGCTGCAAAGTGGCCGAAAAGGAGTTCAGAAAGGGCAATTATGATGAGGCCATCGACATTTGCGTGAAGCGTCTGATCGATAATCCCGACAAGTCGGAATACATCATGTTGATGGAAGAGGCCTTTTACCGGGCAAATACTGAGGATCTGGACGCTGTAAAGGCTTTACATGCGGAAGGAAGGCCCGACCGGTGGGAGGATGTATACCATATTTACGAGCGAATCCATGTGCGCCAGCAAAAGATCTCGCCCTTGATGCCCTTATATGTGGGCGAGCAGGAAAGGGATGCGGAGTTTAAGTTTGTGGATGCTATAGGCGAACTGAACAACGCCAAAAAGAACGCCGCAGCCTACTGGTATGCGTCAGGAACTCAGAAACTGGCCTCCGGTGAGATGTATGATGCCCGCGAAGCCTACTATATCCTCAGCAATATCTACAGGTTCTATAGCGAATACAAGGATATCGACGAACTGGTTGAACAAGCCAAAGTGCTTGGAACAGCTGATGCCTTGTTTCTCGTGACCGATCAAACTGCCGGCCAAAACAACTATGAAGTTCAACAGGCGATAGACCGGATCAGCGTGCGGGAAGACGCAGGCACCTGGTACAAGGTGCATAATGCCTATCCTTCGGCAGATGCTGAGTTTACAGTAGAACTGGTGATCCGTCAGGTGGAAGCCTTTGCCGATAAGGTGAGCTCCAACCGCTATCAGGAAAGCAAAGAGATCGTTGATGGATACGAATTTGTGTATGATGCTCAGGGCAATATGGTGCTCGATAGTTTAGGGAATCCGGTAAAAGTGCCTGATTACAAGACCGTAACTGCCTGGGTTACAGAAACCTGGCAGGAAAAGGTGGCCACCATTAGTGGTGAGTTACTGTATAAAAACAAAAGTGGAGGCGTGATGCGTAGCATTCCTGTACGGAGTGATGCGGTATTCCAAAACTATTATGCAGTGGCCACCGGTTTCTATGAAGCCCTAAGCCCTCAAAGCAAGCAAAAAATTGGTGGTCAACCCCTCCCCTTCCCACATCCCGATGACCTGATCGTGGATGCCATAGGTCAGTTTCAATGTAATGTGGATGCCGTGATGGCCGATTACAATGATCAGTACCTGGGCAGGTAAACCCCTTTATGACCTGCAGGTGGCAATCTGTAACAGATGTTAACAGCATTGTCGTGTAAATTTGCGGCGTGAAACATGTAGTACTCAGGATAGGACTGCTTTGCATGCTGGCAGGATCCGGCAAGGCAGTATTCGGACAATTGTATACGATCAGTGGGTATGTGACCGACGCCTCGTCAGGTGAGCATTTGATCAGCGCCACGGTTGCCGATAAGCGCGATTACTCAGGTGCGGTCGCAAATAATTATGGATTTTACAGTCTTACCGTTCAGGGCGGCAGCACCACTATCCTCTGTAGTTACATTGGATATGGCATGGCAGAAAAAACGATCACGTTGCGTTCGGATACCACCATACACTTTAAGTTGCAGCCCAACGCAGAGCTGGAAGAAGTGGTGGTAGAAGCAGAAAGTTCGGGGGAGCAGTTTCAGGAGCGCACGCAAATGAGTACCATTGAGATCCCTATTGAACAAATTAAAGCATTGCCTGCCTTTCTGGGAGAAGTGGATGTATTGAAGACCCTGCAATTATTACCCGGGGTATCGGGAGGAACCGAAGGCACGAGTGGATTTTTTGTGCGCGGTGGTTCTCCGGATCAAAACCTGATCTTATTGGATGGTGTGCCTGTGTATAATGCGAGTCACCTGTTCGGGTTTTTCAGTGTGTTCAATTCAGATGCCATCAATAAAGTAACGTTGATCAAAGGCGGATTTCCAGCAAGATATGGCGGACGTTTATCGAGTGTGGTTGACATCCGCTTAAAGGAAGGGAATATGCAAAGCTTTCATGGTGAAGGCTCTGTTGGATTGGTGGCCAGTCGATTTACTTTTGAAGGGCCTATCGTAAAAGACAAAACATCATTCATAGTTTCCGGTCGCCGCACCTATATCGATCTGATCGCAAGGCCATTCATGAAACTTGATCAGGGAGATGCTCAGGGCTATTATTTCTATGACCTGAATGCGAAGATCAATCATAAATTTTCCGACAAAGACAGATTGTATATCAGTGGATACTTTGGTCGCGATGAAGCCTATTTCAAAAGCACATATCGGTACAGTGAAGAAAGTGAACGCGAGGATGATTCAGGTTTATCGTGGGGAAATGCTACCGCAGTGACCCGATGGAATCATGTGATCAACAAGCGCATGTTCAGCAACCTTACGGCCACTTTCACTGATTACAGTTTTCAAATCTACAGTAATTACAATGAAGTGTTTGATGATGGTACGAACAGTTCTTTCGGTTTCAGATATTTCTCCGGCATCAGTGATTGGAGTCTGAAATACGATGTAGATTATATTCCAAGTCCGAACCATTATCTCGTATTTGGCGCTTCGGCAACTTACCATACTTTCCGCCCGGGTGCAAGTCAGTTTGATTCTGACAGTCCCGACTTTGAATTTCCTGATATCACCTTAGGCGCGGCCAATATCTACGCCACTGAATTTGATCTATATGGTGAGGATGATTGGGAGATCAACGATGTATGGAAGGTGAATTACGGATTACACACCAGCGGGTTTTATGTGAACGAAACATTTTATCCTTCCCTGCAGCCACGCTTAAGTGCGCGATATTTATTGAATGATCAGGTGTCATTAAAAGCCTCTTTCTCTACGATGACACAATTCATTCATTTGCTGACCAACAGTGGTATTGGTTTACCTACAGACCTTTGGGTGCCTGCCACCGACAGCATTCCGCCTCAGCACAGCTGGCAGCCTGCGCTTGGTGTTGCCTGGCAGTTGAAAAAAGGATATGAATTCAGTGTGGAGGCCTATTACAAAAAGATCAATGGTATCATAGATTATCAGGATGGCGCCAGTTATCTGGAAGATGGATTTGAAGATTGGGAAAATAAAGTAGAAAGCGGAGAAGCCTGGGCCTATGGTGCTGAATTTTTTCTACAAAAAAGAAGTGGCGATCTGAGTGGTTGGATAGGCTATACCTTATCGTGGAGCAAGCGCCAATTCCCAACCATCAATTTAGGCGAAGTATTTCCATTCAAGTACGATCGCCGACATGATTTTGAGATCGCTGCTGTGTATGACCTTAATGACCATATCTCATTTTCTGGCACCTGGGTGTATAGTTCCGGACAACCGATCAGTTTACCCATTGCAAAATATGCCGGATTATATGGTCAGGAAATTTTCGCCTATGAGGGACGCAATGGTTATCGCATGCCGTCGTATCATCGCCTCGACCTGAACGTTTCATTTCATAAAGAAAAAGAAAAATTCGAACGCACCTGGAATATTGGCGTATACAATGCCTACAACAGATACAACCCATTTTTTATCTATGTAGCTTATGATTATATCACCAATACAAATAATTATACCCAGGTGAGTTTATTCCCCATCATTCCAAATATTTCCTATGAATTTAAATTTTAAAGGTATGCGCGCATTATATTCGATCACTGCCTGTATAGTATTCAGTATTTTCGTCAGTTGCGAGAAGGTGGTGTATTTAGAAGTAGATACACAGGTAGATAAATTAGTGGTGAATTCCATCATTGCGCCCGGAGCATATGTGAGTGCACAGGTAACCCTCAGTGCCGACCCATTAGCGATCGGATTTGAAGGATTAGGTGTTGATGACGCCACTATCACGATCACGCGCAATGGAGAAGGTAGTATCGTATTTGAAAATACCGGAGATGGATTTTATGAGTTGAGTACCTTTTTAAATACCACTGCACCCGGCGATGCACTTTCGCTTGAAGTGTCGGCGCCCGGCAGAACACCTGTGCAGGCGAGCACTGTAATGCCCGGGGTGGTTCCGATCACTTCCGTAGAGATCATCGATACTACATATAAAGAGATCTCATATTCAGGTATTGATGCGGAGGGAAATGTGTACATCATTGATACCATAGTACCTTATTATGCCATTGAACTCATCTTTACGGATCCGGAGGGAGGAAACAATTACAGCCTGGAGGTGATGTATCAGGATGCCATGAGTTATGTGAATGCCTGCTTCACCACAAACAACCCCATTTTCGGATTAGACAATCGATGGGTTTCATCTACTATAGAACAGGATGGAGAGGTGACCATTTGTGAAGAGATCCGCTTTCCCGATTACACCTATGAAGGCGAAGAGGTGCATATCACCCTCGAGGTTTTTGCCATTGAAACTACATTCGTCACCGATCCGAAATTCATATTCATTCTGAATAACCTGAGCGACGATTACTATGCCTATGCGGCCAGTTCAAGTTTACAGCAAGGCAGCAATGGTGATCCCTTCAGTGAGCCGGTGGTGGTATTTTCCAATATCGAAGGCGGTTTTGGTATTTTCGCAGGATATACCAGCAGTCAGGCTGAGGTTGAATTATAATTTCGGCCATCGGGCCTGTCAACTCAGATTTACATAAGTTTATACCTTGTAAACCGCACTGATGTAATTTTCAGTGGCTATTTGCGTTTAGGTAATCACTAAAAACAATACTATGTACAAATCACTTTCCCTACTTGCGGTACTGATGCACTTTGGTTTGGCGTATAGCCAAAGCACTTTACCTACCCCTGAAAAACCATACATTGAAGTAACCGGCAGTGCAGAGCTGGAAATCGTACCGGATGAGATCTATATCGCCGTTACCCTGCAGGAACGATACGATGGACGCACCAAAGTAACCATGGCGCAGCAGGAAGAAAAATTCATTCAGGGCATGCAGGCTTTGAACATCCCGATTGCAGATATCAGTTTAAGCAATGCGGTAAGTGATTATAGTTCCTATAAGTGGAAAAAGGAAGATGCCCTGGCCACCAAAGAATATGTGGTGATGGTGCATACGGCAGAGATGGTAAGCAAGGTATATGGCAAACTGGTAGAGGCGGATGCGGAGAATGCGTATATCGCGAAAACGAGTCACTCCAAAATAGAAGAATTTCGCAAGCAGGTAAAGATAGATGCCATGAAGGCTACGCACGATAAAGCAACCTATTTACTAACAGCTATCGGAGAGGAGATCGGCAAACCGATCGCGATCATGGAGATCAATAACAATTACGCGATGGATAACATCAGCCAATATGCAAATACACGTTCAAACTACAGTTTTAATGCCGGTATTGACCTGAGTGGTATCAGCTTTGAAAAAATAAAATTGAGGTATGAGGTGTATGGGAAGTTTGAGATAAAATAACAGGCAGAGTCGTGAAGATCGATGCAAGTAATAAGTTAGCAAATTAGCAAGTTAGCAAATTAGCAAGTGGAATGTAGTGACATCCCGCCTCAGCGGGATCGTTGTATTGGCATCCGGAAAGCATTGGGACAATACATGAACCAACGCGAGCGCCTGGTTTTGGGAATTACATGAGGATGATGTTGCGGGTGAATTGTGTGTGTTGGTTGGATATGGTTACGAGGTAGGTTCCGGTGGGGGCGTTGAGGTGAATTTCGGTGTTGGGGGCGTTGAGCATTTCGGTGTGGATGCGTGCTCCGGACATATCATAGATATCTACCCGGTGGTCATCACTCAGTTGCTCTGTATTCAGGTTAATATATATTGTGTTGTTTGCTGCAAAGATCTCTGCATTTGATTTCAGATCATGAATGCTGACCAATGTGCCTGATGTTTGTCCTGTTCGTATCGGTAATTCAGGTATATCTTCATAGGCAAAATCATGAATGATGAATTTTTGCAGCGTATCCACCATTGTGCATCTGATCCAGCCATAGTGTCGCAGGCCGTCGACTGAGGTAAAATGTAATCCTATGAACTGTTCCTCTTGCTGCGGATACCATTTACCAGCTGCATCTAATAAATTTCCATCTAAATCTTCCTGCAGGTAAGCAAGCAGTTGCCAATGATTATCCTGAAAGCTCAGCACAGGACCGATAAGATAATTGACCGGAATAGCATAAGGCCGATAGGTTTGAAATGAAGAATACATGACATCCCCAATGGTAAAAAAGCTTCCGGCTACCCGATTATACATGGTATTGGGTATCTGCAAATTAAAATTGACCGAGTAAATGGTCTGATAGTATTCGGTTGCACAAAACGCCCTACCAACATGAAACTCTACATCAACGGTACCGCTTGCATCCATATCAATATAGGCAACATCATCATTGAACTCCAGCACACCATCGGGCTCAGGGTTTGTGTATACGATATCCGAATAGCCTTTCAGTCCGGACAACAATGCTGAAGCCAGCAAGCTGTATTCTTTCAGGTGTAAATTTCCAATTGTTACGTATCTCATTGGATGATAAATTTTACACAAGCACTTTTATCTTTCCACCTCACTTCTGCGAAGTACATGCCTGACATGCTCAGGTTAACAACAGCATTGATCTCTTGCATTGATTCCCATTGCACAACTTTATTCCCAATAGCATCATAGATCGTACAAAAATCAACAAACTCCGGTACATATACATGCACCAACTCAGACGATGGATTAGGAAATACGTATACTGCAATATCTTCTGTGGAAGCTCCAATACCCCAATTAAAAGGCGCGCTCCAAGCGAAGCAACCATTTTCAAGTTGGAAGCGCAGGGTATAAGTTCCTGCGAGCGTGGGCATAAAGGTCGACCCATCTGCACCTTCAATAATCGCGTCGTTGAGATACCATTGATATTCGGATGCATCGGGTGCGATCAAACCTTGTTCAGTAGTAAGGATGGTAAACTGCTCAGGAAGACAGTTTTCTGCAGTCGCAATAAAATAATCGGGTTGTCGGGAAAGCTGGAGATTAATCAGTGAATCAACATCAAATACCAAAGTATCTTCAAAAAATCCGCCTTTTAATATGACATTTCCAAAGGCATCCCAAAAAACTTCCGGCAGTTT
>JAYRVB010000415.1:0-12117 GCA_041918775.1 Chitinophagales bacterium | reverse complement strand
GGGGAAGCCGAAATTCAGAATTTCCTTCATATTTATGCAACTTTTGGTAAGAAGCTAGATTCTCAGGCATGTCACAAAATGTGAATTTTTTATTTATATAATTCATTCAAAATCAAGGAAATACAGTATTTCCGGGACTTTAAGGCATCGAAAACCCCTCCATCAATGTCGTTACGCAAACGGGAAAACAGACTGAATGTTAGTCAAAAATGAAATTTTTGTGCAGAAACTGCATATGTCACAAAAAGCGTCAATATTTTCATTTTTTTTGGTGAACCATCTACCTATTCATGGATGTTAGGTAATTTAGCAACATAAAATTTGGATATGGAAGTATTAACCTCTCCGATTGGCCTCACAGAAAGCGCCATCAAAGAAATTCGTCAGATCATAGTCGACAAACAGATTCCTGCTGAGTACGGACTGCGTGTGGGCGTTAAGGGTGGCGGATGCAGCGGATTATCTTATGTTTTAGGTTTCGACCTGCAAAAGGAGCAGGACAATGTATATGAAATAGATGGTATCCGTGTGATCATGGAGAAATCGCATGGCATGTATCTTGCCGGAATGGAAATTGATTTTGTGGAAGGACTGAACAATCGTGGATTTTCCTTTAACAATCCCAACGCAGTTAAAACATGTGGATGCGGAAGCAGTTTTGAGGCCTAATCCGATCAGAAAAAATAAAAAAACCACCTGATATGTTCAGGTGGTTTTTTTATGTACCTACATACTGCAAAAAGAAAAGGTCGCTCACAATGGAGCGACCTTTTCATGATATTGGATCAGATGATTATTTCACGATCATCAATCGGGTATTCCATGTTTCGGCACCTGAGGTTACCGTAACCACATACATACCATTCACTACATCATTACCCAGACTAACTACATCATTTAACTGTCCGCTCATGATCACAGTATTGTTACTGTAAACGATGCGACCGGTAATATCGCTTACCTGCACAAAAGCATCGCCGGAAACTGATACATTGTTCAATGAAACAGTAAAGTTGTCATGAGCAGGATTCGGATATACGGATATCGATCCATACTCTGTATTTTGATCAAGGCGACAATCTGCAGTAAGTGTAATTGGCGCACTTGTATTTGAACAACCATTAGGTCCTGTAACCACAACATGATAGTCGCCAGACACTGAAGTATCGTATACTTCGTTGGTAGCACCTGCGATCATATCGCCATTAAGATACCACTGATAGGTTGCGCCTGTTCCAGGGCTGGAAATACATTTAACTCTGGCCAAACCATACACACAAATATCAGTACCATATGGCGCCATTACTTCTGCATCAGGAATCTGGTTAATGTCTACATAAAGCAGATCAGTTAAATCGGTACATGAACCGTTAGACACTTCCAATGAGTAATATCCTTGTTTCTCCGGGAAATAAGTATCTGAAGTAGCACCTTCAATAATATTGGTGTTGCGATACCATTGATAGGTAAGGCCTGTTCCGGTAGAAGTTGACATAAAATATACGCCATCGTTTGCACAGGCAGGCACAACGCCGATCACATCGAATGAAGCGGTTACATCATCTTCATCGATATTACCATCGCAGTTTTCATCTATACCATTTCCACAGATCTCCAAAGCACCAGGATTAACGGTAGCGTCTGCATCGTTACAATCAGTATTGTCTGATACATAACCGGCAGGTGCTTCGCAGGCTTCTGTAGTCATAGCAGCATCACCATATGCATCGCCATCGGCATCTGCATAGAATGTGATCAGTACGCCCTCATCAATATTGCCATCGCAATTATCATCAGCGCCATTACAGATCTCAGTTGCACCAGGATTAATTGCTGCATCCGCATCATTACAATCTGTATTATCTGCTACATAACCGGCAGGTGCTTCACAGGCCTCAATAGTCATTGCTGCATCACCATAACTGTCGCCATCCGCATCCGCATAGAATGTTGTAGTAACACCTTCGTCTACGTTTCCATCGCAGTTATCGTCAATACCGTTACACACTTCAGTGGCACCAGGATTGATTGCCGGATCGGCATCATTACAATCTGTAGCCCAGGTATATCCATCGCCATCAGCATCTACTTCAGAAACAGTACCTGATACTACTACGTTGCGGATAGTAGCCTTGCCATTTACAGAACTAAATGCATTGAATCCAACAAGACGCACCCATACGGTACCTGTGGTGGTAAAGTCGTCAATATCCCAGGTAAGTGTGGTTGATACATCACAATCAGAGGTAACGACAGCGAAATCGGAGCCGTTATTCGTCCAGGTAGCACCACCATCCGTTGAATAGGCAATTCTCCACAGAGACGGGCCTTTAAGGTTTATCCTTACATCAGCCGAAATATCCGTAACGGTCATTTCATAGCTAAGGTCAGGTGTGATCGAAAATTCAATACTTGGACGGAAATTGGTGTAAAAAGTGGCCTTTGAGAATCGAATGGAATTAAATCCATCGATACAACCCACTGTGAATTCCGTTCCATTAACCCGGTTAAGGGATGTTCCGCTTGCATTGGCAGCAATTCCGGCAGGCGCTCCACCAAGGTCATTTGTATAATTATACAATTGCGCATTGGCAGGAGTGCTGAAGGCAACCAACAAAGCAACAGCAATGTGTGTGTACAGCTTTTTCATACGTTAAATTTTAAGGTTATCAATTATTAAATATACAATCAGGTCTTAGTTCTACTAAGACGCTAAAAAACTCGTATACGTTGTTCAACACCCAACGGATTTCGCACTCGCTTACGCTCATACAATAACCGCATGCCTTTCGGCAATAAGTGTACAGATTGTGCATCTACGGCTACATCATCCTTTACATCACATGCACAACTCCCCTATGGTTGTTTGGCTGTTCAGATCTCTGTGCAATGCATATCACACAGATGGGTTGGTTGTGTTGTGTGTTCACATGGTGGCTATAACACCGCCCCCGACACTGAGGATCACCGGAGACAATGACCAATATTAACGCGATGTCACATATCAAAAAAGAGGCTTTTAATTTAGTGGTGTCACAAATTGCAACATTTTTCACTTAGTTATTCAAGCAGAATGGGCATTACAACTAAAAACAATCGCTTATCCGATATTTTTTATACGTCACTTTATTCTTAAAACTGCAAGCTATTTTCTGTATTCTGTGGAATATTCAGCTACACATTATGGGCTTAAACAGCAGGTCGATACTCTGGTAGCCGACAGTTAGATGCTTCAACCCGATAACCTAATGAGCATAAATATAATCCCCTGGTAAAAGCGAAGACCCTGAAACGGGTAAAATGGTAAAAACAAGCAGGTGAAATGTGCGGATGCATGCACGTTGACCAGCTAACGTTAACGCTATTGATTCTAAAACCTGACAGTGGTTTTCATCTGACAGGCAACATGCAAATAATCGACCCATAAAACCACTTTGGTGCGTTCGTGTAGCCTCCATGGAACAGCGCAAAAAGGCGATGTTGTCCAATCGTATGGACTACATCGCCTTCCGGTACCTACTCCTTTAAGGTCAATTATTTACAACAAGTCTATGGGTATATATGGTATCTCCAACCAGTACATGTATAACGTACATACCGGCGGCGAGTGACGAAACATCTACATGTTGCAATAGCATACCATCTGTAATAGTTGCCTGGTTGCTGAGTACAACTTTTCCCACAGCGTCTATCAGATCAATCCTGGCCACAGTACTTTGATCTGACAGGTTTTGCAGATCAATATATACCGCATCCGCTGAAGGGTTCGGATATACCAGAAGCACAGGAGTAACAGCAGGATCCGCTTCTCTACAGGTTTTTACCAGGGTGGTAGTTGCTGAGGTTTTTGAACATCCGGATGCGTTGGTTACCCTCACCCGGTAATTACCTGTCGTGGTTGCATAATAATATCGCGATGTTGCCCCGGCGATATCTGCACCATTTCTGACCCATTGCCAGGTAAACCCTACGCCATTATTTGCACGTAATTCGAGCGTTGGATTACCGCAGAGGTCGGTGCCCATAGTGGCAACGATGGATGCCGTTGGTGATGGCAAAGTAGCCACATTGGTTGCTGGCGATGTACTGGAACAACCTCCTGGAATAGTTACGGTAACACTGTAATTACCGGCCATGGTGGCGGTGTATGATATATTGGTTGCACCGGCCAGTGCCGTTCCATTTCTACGCCATTGGTATGTATAACCAGGCTCGGTGTTAGCCGACAAGGTTACAAAGGATCCTTTGCAAAATGTAGTTGGGCCTTCAGCGGTAATGGTGGCCACAATGGTACCTTCATCTACAATAACATCACAATCATCATCTATAGCGTTACACACTTCCACGGCACCCGGTTTGATCAATGCATTTCCATCATTACAGTCGGTATGGTTCGCCACATATCCTGAAGGTGCAGCGCCACAAGTAGAGGTGGTCACCGCAGTATTGCCAAATCCATCGCCATCGGCATCCGCCCAATAAGTGTTCAATGGTAATCCTTCATCAATACTGACATCACAATCATCATCCAGCGTATTACATACTTCTATAGCGCCGGGCTTTATTGCTGCATTGGCATCGTTGCAATCCAGATTATTGAGCGAGTAACCGGCCATAGCTGCACAGCTACTCACAGGAGAGGCTACATTACTACCATAAGTATCTGCATCGGCATCTACATAATAATTCAGGAATGTCAATCCTTCATCTACACTGATATCACAATCGTCATCCAAGGCATTACACACTTCTGAACCACCGGGGTGTGAAACAAAGGATGCGTCATTGCAATCTGTATTATCAGCTACAAATCCTGTTGGCGCGCCGGTACAGGATAAGGTGGTTACTGCAGGATCTCCATAACCGTCGCCATCAGCATCAGCATAATAAGTAGATGCCGGACATGGCGTTACAGTGATCACATAATCTTCCGTTTCACCCTCATTAAATGTTGAGCAATATGTTCCTGCAGCAGGCACATAGTTATATGCACATCTTACGCGCATGCGAGTAACACCAGGAATGGCAGTATAAGGTACCGTAATCGACCCATTCACTACAGCCAATGTGGCAATGGTGGAATTAAATACATATTCTCCTGCATCGGCAAAATCACCGTCAATATTCCAATCGACCCAGATACCAAATCCTTCGGCGAATTCCGGACCACTTTGCATACTCACATTAAAAGTATTGCCTTGCTGGGCAGTTACATTTTGCGCACTAAAGAATGTGAAGTTATTCGGATTTCCGCCACATCCTGAATTATTATTGGTAATGTTTGTTGCGCCTCCGCTTGTTGAAAAATCATCGATAAAATCTTCCGATCCACAAGAATTATCTAAATACACCGGAATACAATAACACGTTGAAGTGCCAGTGGTAAATGTATTAGACATACATCCAATGGCATCGCCATATCCATTATAAGGTATCACCTTCCATGTGTATGTGGTAGAGGGATCGAGAAATGTAGAATAGGTAGCGGCCACTCCCAGGTCAAGTGCATTGGCTACATTATTATAATCAGGCGCGTTATTTCCGATGGTTATGCGGTATCCTGAAGCAAGCGGCACGAAATCCCATGACAATGATTCATTGATACAAACGCCACCGGCTCCTGTGAGCGGATAAAATCCGGAAGCGCAGGCCGGCACTGAAGGTGCAAGTCTGTCGACACTGATATCATCCAGATAAATATCATTACCGAAATCTGAAGTTGCTTTAAAAATCAGGTAGTTGGTGGCCGTATTAAAACCTGGAGGAATAGTAAAGGTATATTGATACCAACCATTTGCTGCTTCTGTAGGAGACTGTGCTCTATTTCGATAGATCGATCCAAGCAATGTGCCACCCACAGATGTTTGAGCTGTATTTACAAACACTTCCAATTTGTCGTTTGACACCCAGCTATCCCGATACATCCAAAACGAAACGGTATATACGCCTTCTGTTGTAAAATTGAGCACCGCCGTTCTGATCTCACCGGAGGTACCGGCAGCGAAATTGTGTGCATTATATCTGATCTGGTATGAACCCGTATGAGGTGTTTGCACCGGGAATAAGCCATTAGTGACCCTGGCCCAATTGCCTGGCAAAGTAGGACCCGTTATGCGCACATTTGACCAGCCTACCGGTGGAAACGGGAGGGCTTCAAATCCCTGGGTCAGTAGATTTACCTGTGCAAAGGTTGTTTGCTGCAGAAAGAGCAGGCCGATCATGAGGACCGGTACAAGTGTTAACGTGCGTGTGCGCATATGGTATAGTCAATTGCGAACATAAAAGTAATACCGGGCAGTGTAATTCAGGTATCCCGGATAAAATAAAGCTTACAAAAAATGCCCGCCGAATCAGATCCGGCGGGCATTCACTACAATTAGGGCTTATTATTTCTGCACAACGATCTGTTTTGTGAATTCTTGTTGTCCTACAACAACGCGAACCACATACATACCGGCAGCAGCATCATTCAGGCTGATCAGGTTGTTCAAAGTTCCGTTAGCTACATTAGCTGAACCGGAATACAACACATCACCAACCATATTCATTACTGTAACCGCAGCCTGGGTTTCTTCCGTATTCACCTCGAGGTTGATCGTGAAGTCACCATCAGTTGGGTTAGGATAGATGTCGAACAATGCAGGGCTGATCTCAGGCACCTCATCACCACGACAAGCGCTTACTGCAAGCGTTGCTGTTGTGCGGGCACATCCATCAGCGGTGGTAATCACACAATAGTAGTTACCAGGTACTGTTGGATAATAGAGATACCCTGTAGCACCGGCGATCTGTCCACCCTCATTATACCATTGCCAGGTATAAGTAGCGTCGTAGCTCGCTTTCAATTTTACTGTAGTACATAAGCTGGTACCTAATGGTGCATAAATGTTCGCATTAGGAGCCGGGTAAACAGCAAGGAATGATTCACTAGATAGAGCAAAACATCCACCAGGTACAGTAACCTGTACCTGATAATATGCAGGTTTATTTGATGCATAAGTATCGCTGGTTGCACCAGGGATAGCTACACCATTTTTAAACCACTGATAGGTATAACCTGCACCAGTGTTTGCTGTAAATGTAAGATAGTCAGGCTTACAGGTAGAAGCACCAACAGCAGGTGTTACAGAAGCTGTAGCTACACCTTCATCGATATCACCATTGCAATCGTTATCCAAGCCATCGCACAACTCAGTTGCACCAGGATAAACGGTTGATTGGGTATCATCACAGTCTGAAGGATCTACTGAGTAACCAGGGCCCAGGAAGCAGGCATACAGAATCACTGCGCCATCACCGAAGGTATCGCCATCCGCATCTGCAAAGAATGCGCTCAGGCCAGTTACATCCGGATCTGCATCATCAGTTAAACCATCGCAATCGTTATCTACCATATCGCACACTTCAGTTGCAGTTGGATTGATCGCCGCGTTGGTATCATCGCAATCGAGGTTGTTACCAACATGACCTACAGGTGCGATACCATCGCAGGTCGTTGTTGTTGCAAGTGGATCTCCATAGAGGTCGCCATCTGCATCTGCAAACCATGTAGAGTATAATGCAGAGTTTGACACACTTAATGTATAGGTACCGGTACCAGCAGAGTACCCCTCAACAACAATATAATAGGTTACACCTGCTGAAACCGTATAATTTAATGAAGACAATAAACCAGTGCAGGAAGGTCCGTTATCATCGTTGGATAGCAAGGTAACACCGGAAGCGTCGAGTAAGTGAATATATGTGTCACCCAAAGTACCACCTCCACACATATTAATGTTGAGTGTTCCATTACATTCCGGAACGAGTTGATAATATACATCAGGCGAAGACTGGCCTGTAAAGTTGTTTTGCCAACAGTTTGCCGTGAGGTTATCCCCTGTAGCCGTGTATGGCAATGCGCTAATCACAATTGGATTAGTGAATAAATCACCAAGCGGGCTGGAGATCACATCAACAGCACAAACGTTTGTTGTTGATGACATGCCTGAAGGTGTACAGGTTACCACACACTGATAATAATTATCAGCAACTAAAGCCGGAGAGGTGTAGCTAAATGATGTTGCACCTGCAATATCTGTCCAGCCTGTAACACCATCCGGAGATTGTTGCCATTGGAAAGCAATTCCGGAAACGCCGGCTTCATAACCGGTAACACTCAAAGAAGTTGTTGCACCAGAACATATTGTTGCGGTTGATGGAATTGTTCCAGCAGCCGGAGTTCCGGTACATATTGCACCAGCGGAGATCGTAACCAGGAAGTCTTCCGTCTCACCAAAGGAATAGGTCATACATGGTGTTAATGAGACACCAGCATAACCTTCAGCTACGATGATTCGCATACCCGTAACACCAAGTGTAGCAGTGCCCGGAATAGTAATGGAACCGGAAATATTTCTTGGTCCTAATGCAGTAGCTGCCTCCACAAACACTTGTTCTCCGGCATCGGTATACAAACCATTTTGGTTAAAGTCGATCCAGATGGCTGTACCAAATGAGTAATATGTTGGTCCATTACATTCATTCTCCTCAATTAAAAACGACACGGTGGTTCCCTGTCCCAAAGTGGTAAATGACCCCAAGGTGGTAAAGTTGGAGTATCTACCTAAAATAGATCCGGGTCCGGGTGCTACTGTAGTACAGTTATTTGCCCCGGCATATGCAGCCGGTGTTGAGTTACCATTTACCGTTACTGTATATATATCTTCATCAATCGCACTGGATGGTATTGATGAACAGTAGCAGCTGGTGGGCAGGTTCATTGTTACGTACAAAGGCGTAGTTGTTGCAGAACCTCCGGTAGCACAAGTTACTATCAACTGATAATAGGTGGCTGAAGCCTGAGTTGTTGTATAGTTGGCATTTGTAGCACCTGCAATATTGCTATAAGTAACACCATCAGCAGATGATTGCCATTGATAGCTTACACCAGTTCCCGGTGTACCAAATTGAGGGCTTAATGTAAAGTTAGTGCCTGAACAAACTGGGTTAGCCGTGCTCAAGGTATTTCCAGGAGTTGGTGTACCGGTACAAGGTGAAGCAGTGGTAAATGTAACTGCTCCAATAAAACCACGAGGTGTGAAGGTTGGTGCCGCAGGAGCTAGCCCGCCGCCGTAAGAAATGTTTGTACCTGTAAGGATATTACAGCCTCCGCCCGAGGTAGTGTAAGTACCGGCTGCCATGGTATTGTAACGCAAACTTGTACACTGAAAAGCCAATCCATATGTTGCCCCAGCAGGAACGATTAATGATAAACCTGTTAACATTAACTGATTTGTAGTGGTTGCTGTGTTTCCGATACCGGTAAATGGCTGACTGGATACCAGGTTCCATCCATTTGCAACGGAAATAGCACCGGGTGCACCTGCAATGGCTGATGTTTTATAATACAAATAAGCCGTGTTTGCACCAGTTAAGCCCGTGATACCGTAGACATCTGTGATGAGTACGTCGTAGGCGTTCGTGTTTTGAAAGTTGAATGTGACCAGCGAGTTACCATTGTTGTTAGCGAAAGTAGTGGTAATAGTCGTCTGACCCATTGCCGTACCGGTAAATACCGATACCATAACTACACAGGCAAATACCAGCGTAATTATTTTCTTGTGAATGGTAAACAATGAATGCATAAAACTGATTTTGGTGATAAATAAATATGTTTTGGTTTGCGATCAGAAGGCTAAACATGCGAGCGGAACCTAAGTCCCGCTCACTGTCTTGCATTCATCATGATCCAAACGAATGGATGCATAATTGCGCATGGTGTTGACTATAGCAACCGCATGTGCCCGTATGGTCAGGTTGGTGGTCTGCCCTTATGCGAAGCCGATTGGTGAGATGGGGGCATACCATGGCTGCTCAGGCAATGAATGTGTGTGTGTTTCATTGCTCAGAAGTTTAATTAGTACAGTATAAAAAGACGAGTCGCTAGAATCGCTAACACTAATTTACCCTTTTCGTGAAATATCCAAATGTATAATCCTGCTAATTGCCATCAGGAAGCCAAAATAACCATATAGGAAACAGCAAAAGACTTATCATATAAGGGTTTCACAGAAAATGCAAACTTCTATCAAAACCTTACTTAGCGCAAAAAAAAATCCCGCAGCGCGAAAGCTGCGGGATCTGTGTGCACTGAGAATCAGGAATCGCTTATTTCTGAATGATCAGTTGTTGTGTATATTCTTTATCTGCTACCAGTACTTTCACCACATACATGCCTGCGGCAATGTTGTCGTCGAGTGTGATCGTACTGTTCACTGTTCCATGATCTATACCTACTGTGCCGGCATACACCTGGTCGCCCATGATGTTTACAATAAATACCTGTGCTTCGGAAAGGTCAGTATTTATTTCCATATCGAGGGTGAACATATAATCCGTTGGATTCGGATACATGTGGAATACCTCTACAGGTATTTCTACTGTTTCCTCTCCTTCCTTACAAGCTGTTACCGTGATCGTAGGTGTGGTGCGAGAGCATCCTGTAGCATTGGTAATAGTACAGCTATACACACCCGGGATAGATGGCAAATACAAATAACTGGTTGCGCCAGGAATAGGTGAACCGCCGATCAGCCACTGCCAGGTATAGGTAGCATCATAGCTCGCCTTAAGCTTCACTGTTGTGCACAGGCTGGTACCAAGAGGTGCACTGATGTTTGAGTTCGGTGCATTCAGAATCTGCACAGATGTTGCAGGCGATAAAGCAAAACATCCTTCCGGAATATTTACCTGAACCTGATAGAAGGCCGGCTTTGTGGCCGAGTAATTCATGTTGGTTGCACCAGCGATGATATTACCATTTTTAAACCACTGATAAGTATAGCCCAGACCTGCATTTGCTGATAAGATGGCAGGAACGCCTTTACAAGTGGATACCACACCAGCAGGTGTAACTGTAGCAGTTACGGTACCTTCATCATAATCGCCATCGCAATCGTTGTCGAAGCCATCGCAGATCTCTGTTGCTCCCGGATATACAGTTGCCTGTGTATCATCACAATCCGTATTATCTGTTATATATCCTATTGGAGCACCATCACAAGTTGTGGCCGACATACCGGCATCACCATATGTGTCGCCATCTGCATCAGCATAATAGGTGGCAAAAGTCAAACCATCATCAATGGCACCATTACAATCATCGTCAACACTGTTGCACACTTCTGTTGCCAACGGATTGATCGCGGCATTCATATCATCACAATCCTCATTATTGGTAACCCACATTGGACCGGTAGGACCACAGGCTTCAAGTGTTGCAAATGGTGTTCCATAAGAATCTCCATCTCCATCGAGATAGAAGGTAAATAATGGCAATCCTTCATCTGAAATACCACTACAGTTGTCGTCTATGAAGTTACATAGCTCTATGGCAGCAGGGTTGATCGCACTATTGAAGTCGTCGCAATCGGTGTTATCCGCCACGTATGTAGCCGGTGCACCATCACAAGTTGTTACAGTCCCATAAACACCGTCACCATATCCATCGCCATCATTGTCTTTGTAATAGGTAACGAAGGTAAGGCCGTCATCAGCCGTGCCATCACAATCGTCATCGATCGCGTTACATACTTCAGTCGCCGCCGGATTGATCGCTGCATTCACATCATCACAATCGCCTGTCATCAATGACCATCCTGATACAGGAGCTTCGCAGAATCCGAAGGCTGCACCCTGACCGTAGCCATCGCCGTCGGCATCTACATAATAATCAAGGAATACTACAGGACCGTCATCTGCTACACCGCTACAATCATCGTCGAGTCCGTTACATACTTCTGTTTCTCCAGGATTGATATTGCTATCTGCATCATCACAATCGCCACCAACTAATGACCATCCCATTGGGGCTTCGCAGAATCCGAATGGTGAACCTGTTCCGTAACCGTCACCATCAACATCTACATAATAATCCAGGAATACTACAGGACCATCATCGGCTACACCGCTACAATCATCATCTAATCCATTACATATTTCTGTTTCTCCAGGATTGATATTGTCATCTGCATCATCACAATCGCCACCAACTAATGACCATCCCATTGGGGCTTCGCAGAATCCGAATGGTGAACCTGTTCCGTAACCGTCACCATCAACATCTACATAATAATC
>JAYRVB010000414.1:0-2168 GCA_041918775.1 Chitinophagales bacterium | reverse complement strand
CCACATGCTTTTAGGATATGAGCCCCGTCAGGCTGGTAAATCACCCATTCATAACAAGACTTCCTAAATCTCCTTCCTGAACGTGCGGATAGTATTTGTGACATCACGTTTTCCTTACCCGGTTGAGAAGGGAGACAAACTCCGGGCATTTCACCAGATCAGGATGCTGAGTGTCCATCATGAAATACATCTTGTTGCCATTTCACACAACACCATAGCACCTGAAGATTTGGATGCTATGAAGCCGTATTGTAAGACCATAAAAGTTTTCCCGATCCATAAATGGCTGATACCATTCCAACTGGTTTTGGGCTGGATTGAAGGCCTCCCTCTCCAGGTGAGTTATTTCCTGGATCGGACCATCAAGCGGAAGGTGCAATATCACATCATCCACCTGGAACCTGATCATGTCATTTGTCAGCTTATCAGGGCATCAACCTATGTCCGGGCGCTGCCATTTCCGAAAACACTTGATTATATGGATGTGTTTTCAGAAGGCATGTTTCAACTGGCCAAGAAGTATCATCCTTTCGGTTTTATTTTCAAGTGGGAAGCAAAACGGCTGGCTGCCTTTGAAAGGACGATCTATAAGGATTTTGACAAGCACACGATCATCTCCAGGCAAGACAGGGACAGATTGCGATTGGCGACCCATGACCAGATCATGGTCATCCCTAATGGGGTTGATCCGGATTTTAAACCGAAGACTGATATCCTAAGACCAACACACGACCTTGTCTTTGTTGGTAACCTTGGTTATGGCCCGAATACTGCAGCCGCACAATACCTCGTCGGGAAACTCATGCCGGAACTGGATAGACGTGGTCTGGATCTAAAGCTATTACTGGCTGGTGCCCGACCTAGCCGGAAAATCCAGCTGTTGAAAAACAGAAAGGGAGTCACCGTCAGGGGATGGGTGGAGGATATACGCGATGCCTATGCAGATGGTCGTATCTTTGTAGCGCCCATGTTTTCGGGGCTGGGGTTACAAAATAAAATTCTGGAGGCGATGGCGATGGGGCTGCCTTGTGTGACGACTACGATGGTAAACAATGCGATCGGGGCAACACTCAACAAAGAGATCCTTGTCGCAGATACGCTGGAGGGTTTGGCAGACCACGTCCAGCGATTGTTGAAAGATGAAAATGAATACAACAGGATTGCAACCGCGGCCAGAGCTTTTGTAATGTCAAATTACCAATGGGAAGACCAGGTTGAAAAACTGGAAACATTTATTAGTTCAAAGAATGTATACGCAGACAAATGATACAAACTGAAACAGACACAATGGAAATGACATCACAGCTGGATTCCATATCATCAGCCATTGAAGATATACGATTGGGTAAGGTAGTGATCGTCGTCGATGATGAGGATCGTGAAAACGAAGGCGATTTTATTTGTGCCGCACAATGCGTAACCCCCGAGATCATCAATTTTATGGCGACGCATGGAAGAGGACTTATCTGCGCCCCATTAAATGAAAAGAGGGTAGAGGAGCTGAAGTTGCAGATGATGGTCAAGGACAATACAGCATTGCATGAAACTGCATTTACGGTTTCTATTGATCTGATTGGTCATGGATGCACAACAGGTATTTCAGCACAAGATCGCTCCACAGGAATTCGATCCTTGGTTGATCCTGACATCAAGGCTGAAGACTATGCCCGACCTGGTCATATTTTTCCTTTGAAAGCAAAGACGGGAGGTGTATTACGCAGAAGCGGACATACTGAAGCAGCTATTGATCTTGCACGCATGGCCGGATTTTATCCCGCAGGAGTGTTGGTCGAAATTCTCAACCAGGATGGTACGATGGCCAGGTTACCACAGCTGATTGAAATTGCAAAGAAACATGACCTCAAAATAATCTCTATCCAGGATCTGATTGCATTCCGGATGGATCGCGAACGCATTGTAGAACGGATGCCGTCCTATCAGATCACTTCCAGATTTGGTGATTGGGAAGTGGTGCCGTTCAGGCAGATGATCACAGATGATATACATCTTGCGCTTGTCAAGGGGCATCCTGGAAAACAAAACTCCACACTAGTACGCGTCCATAGTATGTCACGCACCGGAGATATGTTAGGATTGATTTTTGGAAATACAGGTACCGAAATAGACAAGGCATTATCCTTGATTGCTGAAGAAGGCAACGGCGTTTT
>JAYRVB010000413.1:0-12128 GCA_041918775.1 Chitinophagales bacterium | reverse complement strand
GACGCAGATCGGTAAGGGTAAATTGAAAACGCTGGTTAGCGCCGGAGTTTCAACGCCTATCTCTGATTATGTGCCGGATGCAGCCTATCCGATCGGACTTGGTTGTCCGGATGGTATTTTCCGTGGAATCGTACACTATGACGCTGATATGGGCCTCTATGGTCGTGTAGACGGTGCTTATCATTTGCGCGGTACTGCGTTATTACAACGTCCCTATTATTATACCACCACCGGTTACTATTCTGATGAAGTGGATATGCCAAATGCAGTAGATTACAATGCCACTGTAGGGTATATTACACAGAATAAGAAGTTTCAGGTGGAAGCTGCATTTAATGTGTTGACCACCTTCGACGGTTTTGATATTCGTCGCCAGGATGGTATGTTCCCATCAAATGATTTTGAAAGCACGCGTGTGGGTTTGAATCTGGATTATTATGATCTGCTCACCCAGGGACTTGCCTTGCATGTAAACAGCGGTTATACACTCGCAGGAAGCAACATTGGTAAAGCCACTATGGTTTCACTCGGTGTTTCTTACCAATTCCCTCTTTGGGGCGCGAATCGTGCAACTGACAAATCTGAAACTCCTAAAGCAAACTGATCATGAAAAAGACATACTTTACTATAGCAAAAGCCCTTCCCGTACTGGGTATCCTGGCATTTGTCGGGTCTTGTTCCGACGAGCTGCCTGAATACGTTGGTTTTGAACCATATACTTATGCTACCGCCAGCGAAGATGGTGGTACCTGGGACCCGATCCTGCTATCCTCCGGCACAGACACCACACTCACAGCGCCACTTGCCACAACCGACCCGGCATACATCGCCGAGTTGGAGGAGGTGAAATCTTACAACGGTTCATTGAGCGCCGATGAGCAGGAAGCTGTGGATTATTGGGGAAATAACACAGTGATCCGCTGGCAGGAGATCGCACAGGAACTGGTAGCAAAATATAACCTTGCACCATCACCTGATGCGGAAGGTAATTACCCTGCACCTAACTCTGCTACGCCTGATGTATATCCATATTTCCCGTTTGCCCATCCAACGTATGCGGCACGTGTATATGCCTATCTTGGCGCTGCGCAATATGATGCATTGATCCTTACCTGGAATCATAAATATGCACAAAATCGTCCTGCACCTTATGTGGTAGATAACAGCATCACTCCTGCATATCCGGATAATGGTTTGCCAAGCTGGCCTTCTGAAGATGCTACTATCGCAGAAGTATCCAGTGAGATGTTGAAATTCTTATTCCCGAATGAAGTGGATTACCTGAATGAGTTAGCCGCTGAATGTCGCAACTCACGCAAGTGGGCAGGCATGAACGTAGAAAGCGACCTCACTGCCGGTGATGAATTAGGTGCTTACGTGTTCCGCAAATACAAAGCACGTGCTGCGAACGACTCCATGAAATATGCGCAGGTGGATAAACCTACTTTCATCGCTATGGAAGAAACTGCGGATGCGATGTGGGGCGACCAATGGCCGCACTGGGAAAACCTTGAAGTGCCACAGCGTCCAGTAGGCATCACACCAAAATATGGAAGTGTAACCACATGGTGGCTTGATGATCTGGCTGCAGTGCGCCCAGGACCTCCACCTGCTCTTGGTTCACCCGAATATCTTGAAGCGGAAGAGGAATTATTGAATTACACCAAGAACGCGACCAAGGAAGAAGAGGCCATTGCATATTTTTGGGGAGATGGTTTTGGCACAAATGCGCCTCCGGGACATTGGGGGCAAATAGCTGCTGAGTATATGGTGAGTTATCAACTCAACCCATTGCAATCTGCACGTGTATTCGCATACTTGAATACAGCGATGATGGATGCAGGCATTAGTTGCTGGGATACGAAATATTATTATTTCTATCCACGTCCTCCGCAGGCAAATAAAGAAATTAAAACATTGTTTGGTCTTCCGAATTTCCCGAGTTATACCAGCGGACACTCTACATTTAGTGCAGCCGCTGCAACTGTATTATCAGCGGTATTCCCTGCCGAAGCAAGTTGGTTTGCTGCTCAGGCTCAGGAGGCTGCTGATTCGAGGGTATATTCCAGAATTCACTTCAGGTTTGATAGCGAAGCAGGTTTAACTGCAGGAAATCAAATCGGTGCGTATGCCGTAGCCGCTATGCAAGCCGACGGAGGAGAATAAGCCATCCAAAATAACAACCTAAAAAAAGCTGCCTTCATCAGGCAGCTTTTTTTTACTTTCTTTTTTTTCAGATCCCATACCCCCTGCCTTCCTTAGCGCCTTTGCGCCTTCGCGTGCCCCCCAACACATCACCACCAAAGCGTCACATCCGCTCAGGCGCCTCTATACCAAGCAGGTGTAATCCATGCTTTAACACATAAGCTGTGCGCTCAGCAATAGCAGCGCGCACTTGCAATTTCTCCTCCGATTCAGCTTTCGCAATACTGTGATCGGCGTAAAAGGAGTTGAATTTTTTAGCAAGGGTATAGATGTAATTCGCTATTTCTGCCGGTGAATACGTGTCTGCTGCCAACTTTACCGTTGTTGGATATTGCGACAGCATTACGATCAGTTCTTTTTCGGCAGCTAACAGGGTGTCACCATAATTGCTGTTCAGTTGTGTATGCACGGCATCGAGTTTTCTGAAAATACTGCGTATGCGTGCATATGCGTATTGAATGAACGGACCGGTATGTCCGTGCAGGTCGATTGATTCTTTCGGATTGAAGAGGATGCGTTTTTTCGGATCCACTTTCAAAATAAAATATTTAAGCGCCGATAAACCGATCTGATGTGCAAGTACAGCTTTTTCATCTTCTGTAAAATCAGCAGATTTTTCAGAGGCAGATAAGAAGGCACGCGCTTCTTCCGTCATGCCTTCGATCAGGTCGTCGGCATCCACTACAGTGCCTTCGCGACTTTTCATTTTGCCTTCCGGAAGGTCAACCATACCGTAACTCAAATGAAAAATGCCGGAGGCAAATGGATATTGCAATTTTTGCATCACCAGTTTCAGCACCTTGAAGTGGTAATCCTGTTCATTGGCCACTACATAAACACTGGTGTCCATGTGATAGTCCTGATAGCGTTGCCAGGCAACACCCATATCCTGCGTAATATATACACTGGTGCCATCGGCACGCAATAATACTTTTTGATCTAGGCCGTCGGAAGTCAGGTCAACCCAAACACTGCCATCTTCTTTTTTAAAGAAGGTATTGTTTTGCAAACCATCCAGCACAAGGTCTTTACCTTTCAGGTAAAAGTCACTTTCCTTGTACTCGCGTTCAAAATCGATACCGATACGGGTATAAGATTCCTGAAATCCGGCATACACCCAGTTGTTCATGGTATTCCACAAGGCAAGTACTTCTTCATCGCCGGCTTCCCACTTGCGTAGCATTTCCTGGGCTTCGAGATAGATGGGCGCCTGCTTTTCTGCCAGTTCTTTGCTTGTGCCTGCATTAACAAGCGCCTGTACCTCGGCATCAAAAATGCGACTATAGGTCACATAAAAATTGCCAACAAAATGATCGCCTTTAATACCGGTACTTTCGGGTGTTTTGTGATCACCTACGCGCACATAGGCCACCATACTTTTACAAATGGCAATGCCGCGGTCGTTGAGAATATTTACTTTATGCACGGTATGTCCTGCAGCCTGTAAAATATTTGCTGCTGCATATCCGAGCAACACATTGCGCACATGGCCGAGGTGTAATGGTTTATTGGTGTTTGGACCACAATATTCCAGTACTACTTTTTTCCCGGTGCCAGAATGTTCACCAAAATGTGTTTGCGCGCGCATTTCGCGCAACTGATCCAGCCATACGGAAGCTGCGAAACTGATGTTGAGGAAGCCTTTTACTACATTGTATTGCGCTATGCCGGGTATGGCGTCTTGCAAGGCGGCGCCCATTTCCATTCCGGTGGCTTCCGGACTTTTGCGACTGGCTTTTACGAATGGAAAGATCACCACCGTAAATTCTCCTTCGAACTCTGGTGGTGTTTTATCTATTTTGATGCCTGATGCATCTATCTGTAATTGATATAATTGATCAGCAACGGCTGCCACATGCTGCCGTAACTGATCTACAAGATCGGTCATAATCTTTTCTCTACTTCCTGTGTAAATTGTTCGAGTATCTCCAGGGCTATTTCTGCCATGAGATTCTTCTTGTTGTCGAGGGTCGGGTTAACCTCGGTGATCTCCATGCAACACACTTTTTCCTGTTTGGCGAGTGCCGACATGATCTGAAAGGCTTCGCTTTCGTATAATCCGCTTTTTACCGGTGTACCTGTACCTCTGGACACGTTGGCATCCATGCTGTCAACGTCAAATGAAACATAGATCCGATCGCAATGGGCTAATCGTTTCATTGCATCATCAACAACTGCCTGTATGCCAGTTTCGCGCATTTTCTGTACGGAATAGATGCGTACATTATTTTTTTTGAGGATGAATTTCTCTGCCTTTTCCATATCTCTGGCAGCTATGAACACCAGGTCTTTAAAGGTGATCTTCGGTGAAATGCCCCCCATTTTTTTCAGTTTCTCCCAGGCTTCAATGGTTTTTTTCTCCGGTTGGTTGATCTGACACACCTTATTATCCAGCGCCGTTGCTGTTGCCAGCGGCATTCCATGGAGGTTACCGGAAGGGGTGGTGTAAGGACTATGCAGGTCGGCATGGGCATCGATCCAGATAACGCCGAGTGTTTCCTTTGGGTAGGCCATGCGCAATCCTGCGATGGTGCCACCGGCATTGCTGTGGTCGCCACTGATGATGATCGGGAATTCCTTCTTCTTCATGGTTTCGATCACCGCCTCTGCGATACGCTTGTACATCTCCACAATGAACTGGATCTTCACGCCATAAGCCGTTTCGATGTCGTCGAGCACCTCATCATTGTTGCTTTGGATGATCAGCGGCGGATGCTCCTTGAAGTATCTGCTGCCTTTCGTCCAGGCGGCCACCCGGATCGCGTCGAAACCTAGTCCGGCTCCACGGGTGCCGGCACCTAATTCGCTGTTTACGGAAATGACTTTTACACGTCGCATAATAGGCAAAGTTATTATTTTTGTGCTGCTTTTACCATTTAGTGCCAAAACACCTTAAAACCAAGCGCTGAACATTGAAAAATACTTACCTTGATCTCATCCAGCAAACGTTCTACTTTCCGCAGGAGGGCTTCGAAGTAAAAAACAACTATCTCTACTTTAATGGGATACCACTGAAACGCCTGATCGAAGAATTTGAAACGCCGATGCGTATTACGTATCTCCCGAAAATTTCAGAGAACATACAACGCGCTAAAAAGTACTTTAATGACGCTATAAGTAAGCTGAATTATCCCGGCAATTACAATTATTGTTATTGCACTAAGAGTTCGCATTTTTTCCATGTAATGGAAGAAGCATTGAAGAACGACATTCACCTCGAAACTTCTTCTGCCTTCGATATTGATATCATTGAGAAATTATACCTGCGCAAATTGGTGACCAAGGATACACTCATCGTTTGCAATGGATATAAAACATCCGTATATACACAAAGGATTAGCAAGCTGGCCAATCTCGGGTTCAATATCATGCCGGTGTTGGACAACATGGAAGAATTACATGCTTATGAACACACGATCATCGACACAGTAGATATCGGTATTCGTATCGCATCGGAAGAGCAGCCGGAATTTCAATTGTATACCTCCCGCCTCGGTGTGCGTTATAGCGAGATCCGCGATTTTTACCTCAACAAGATCAAAAATAATCCAAAGTTCCGCCTGCGCATGTTGCACTTCTTTATCAATAGCGGGATAAAGGATAATATTTACTATTGGAACGAACTTATCAAATCACTTAAAGTATACATCGACCTGAAGCGTGTTTGTCCTGAACTGGATGGACTCAATATCGGGGGTGGATGGCCTTATCGTAATTCGCTCGGTTTCGAATACGATTATCCGTATATGGCGGAGGAAATATTAAATCGCATCAAACAAACCTGCGAAGAGGAAAAAGTAGAATGTCCGAATATCTATACTGAATTCGGCAGTTTTACCGTAGCTGAAAGCGGGGCATTCATATTTCAGGTGTTGGGGGAAAAGCGTCAGAACGATTCTGAGCGTTGGTACATGATCGATAATTCGCTCATGACCACGATGCCTGATTCCTGGGGGATCAACAGTAAATTCATTTTGCTTCCGGTGAATAAATGGGGCAATGAAGGACAGCGCATCAACATCGGCGGCCTCACCTGCGATCAAATGGATTATTATAACTCCGAAGCACATACCAACGAATTATACCTGCCTGTCATCAACAATGGCGAGCCGCTTTACGTTGGCTTCTTTCATACCGGCGCCTATCAGGAAAGCATCAGCGGATACGGCGGCACCAAACATTGCCTTATCCCATCCCCTAAACACATCCTCATCAACAAAGACGCACAAGGTGAATTCACCTTCAAAGATATTGCAGAAGAACAGGAAGTGGAAAGTATGTTGTCGATATTGGGATACGATCGATAATGTGCAAATCCCGCTATGGCGGGATGTCGCTGCGCTCCATGTGCAGATCCCGCTAGGGCGGGATGTCGCTGCGCTTCATGTGGAGGTGTGCAATTTGCTGATGAGCAATTTTTCCAGGGGGTAGATAGGCAAATTGTAAGCTGTGAATCAGTTTTAAATTTGGGAATTAGTGAGGTGAGTGATTGATGTGGTTGTAAGGAATAGGGCTTCATATGCTCTCCGTCCTCATTCCTCCTTCCTCCTTCCTCCTATTCCCCAACCATTTCAAACCTAAACTGATCAAAGCGGAGGATGCGGATGCTGCTGTTTTCCATGTGGTCGATCTGATCGGTGGGCGTAGTAACCTGTTTGAAGCGGAGCGGATACAACATATATTTTTCAGCAGCGTTGTATTTGGAAGCTGAGGCGCCGAGGTCGTTGCCGTAGCTGTATAACATCATGCCGATATATAACATCATGTCATAACCTCTACACGCGAAATCAGAAGGGCGCGTGGCATATTTATCGCTGAATGCTGCTGAAAAGTCTTTTACCCTTGGTGATAGACGGTCGATATAATAGGCTGTCGGATAAGTGAAATGCAAATTCTCGTAATAATCGATGGAGACGGATTCATAATTTAAGGTATGCGGCAATCCCAGCAAAGTAAGCGGCGTTTGTCGCGATACTTTGGATAAGTCTCTGATCAGTCCATTTGAATACAACTCGTCGAATGAAGCAATAAATACATAATTCCCCTGCGCTGCAAGCGCATCTGCAGCACCGGTATAATTATATACTTCCTTTAATTGCATGCGACCTGCATTTGCCGCTACAAAAGCTTCTTTAAATTCACCGGCCATTTTTACTTCAGCCGGTTTGTCTTGTCGATAGACACAAATAATATTGGCGGCAGGAAAACTATCCTGAACATATACAAGCATTTCTTTGAGTAGGGTAGTGGCAGGTGGATTTGCCATCATGAAATACCGATTGCTATCCGTAAATTGGTGCATGGGCGATAATGGACTCATGAGGAATATCTCTTCCTCCTTTGCAACTATTGCTGCGGCTTTTAAGCCTTCGTTGAATATTGGACCGATGATGGCATCTGCTTCCCGGATCTCCGGCTTGCTGAAGAGGGCAGCGGTGAGACTGCTATCTTTAAAATGATTGAATACATGTACATCCAGCTTCACCCCTAAACTATCCAGGGTATCGAGGGCCATCAATGCACCTTCATAAAATTCGAGCGCAGCCAATGGTTGATAACCGGTAATATTTTCTTCCATCATCAGCTTTTCCAATTCAGCAGCATCGGTAGAAAATGGCAATACCAGAGAAACCTGATACGTGTTTTTCTTCGTCCACAATTTTCCCGGCCGATCAGTGATCACCGCAATGGAATCTTTTAATTTTTTTCGGGTGGTGTCACCGGGCACTTCCACAACGGCAGGACCATTGTCGGGTTCAACAACCGGTCCGGTGGTGGTCGTTTGTGGCGCAGATCTGAATATGCCACAACCGGTCAATCCCAGCAGTAAGATCGTCCAGATACTCATATGGAATTTATTCCCATTCAATGGTTGCAGGCGGTTTTGAGCTGATGTCGTATACCACGCGATTGATACCCTTCACATGGTTGATGATATCTGAAGATATCTGTGCCAAAAGGCCGTGTGGCAGGTGCGACCAGTCGGCGGTCATGCCATCGGTGCTATTCACGCAGCGCAGGGCGATCACATTTTCATAGGTGCGTTCATCACCCATTACCCCAACTGTTTGCACAGGCAATAAAATGGCGCCCGCCTGCCAAACCTGATCATACCAGCCACTAGTTTTTAAATGGTGTATGAAGATGGCATCAGCTTCCTGCACGATGCGCACACGTTCTTTGGTGATGGCATCGATGATGCGAATGGCCAATCCGGGTCCGGGGAATGGATGGCGGTGTAATATTTCGTGCTTCAGTTTGAGTGTTTCGCCAACGCGACGCACTTCATCTTTAAAAAGAAAACGCAAGGGCTCGATCACTTTCAGGTTGAGTTTTTCCGGCAGTCCACCCACGTTATGATGCGATTTGATCGTTGCCGATGGACCATGCACGGATACTGATTCGATCACATCCGGATAAATGGTGCCCTGTGCAAGCCATTTTACGTTTGGCAGTTTCTTTGCTTCGCGTTCAAACACATCGATAAATACCTTGCCGATGATCTTGCGCTTCTTTTCCGGGTCGCTCACACCCTCGAGTGCAGAAAGGAATTCATCTTCTGCATCTACACCCACCACATGAAGTCCCATATCCTGGTAACTATGCAATACGTTTTGAAATTCATCCTTGCGCAACAATCCGTTGTTCACAAATATGGAGATCAGATTTTGACCTATGGCTTTATTCAACAGAATGGCGGCAACACTGGAGTCGACACCCCCGGATAAGCCCAGTACCACCTGATCGTTGCCAACAGTGTGCTGAATATGCGCAACCGTTTCTTCAACGAATGATTCAGGTGTCCAGCTTTGCTCGCATCCACAAACCCCAACCACAAAATTTTCGAGCATTTTTTTGCCCTCGGTGCTATGGGTCACTTCCGGGTGGAACTGAATACAATACATCGGATGCGTAAATCGACCTTCATCGGCAGCGTAAGCAGCTACATCGATACTGGCAGTTTTAGCAGTAACATGAAATCCGGCCGGGACCTGCATAACGGTATCGCTATGGCTCATCCACACCTGGCTTTCATCGTCGACGCCATAGAACAAAGGACAATCCCTATCCTGGATATGCAGGAATGCACGACCATATTCGCGTTTAGCGGAAGGTTGTACCACGCCACCAAAATGCGCGGCTACCAGCTGGGCGCCGTAGCACACACCAAGTATCGGGCGTTGATTGAGTACTGTTTGTATATTAAAATTCGGCTTATCTGTAGCGGAAACCGAGAAAGGGCTGCCACTTAATATGATGCCTTTGATGTCGGGAGTGATCTCCGGAACCTTAGTGCAGGGAACGATCTCGCTATAAACATTCAATTCCCGGATTCTACGTGCTATCAGCTGTGTATACTGTGATCCGAAGTCGAGGATCAGAATCTTTTCAGTCATGCGCAAAGATATAGAATAACCTGCTGCATGCTTTTTTTCGGAACTGAAAGAAATACACAAGATATATGCCGGCTTCCCCGTGCCGGCATGCCACCATTTTGTGGAGTGTGGAACAGATTGGGGAAAAATTCCACAATACTGTGGTGAATTTCCCCGCTTTGTACCATACTCCCCAAATTGCAAAATTTGTAAAACGGCCCCCTTTTCACTCCAAAAACCTGCTTTTTCATCGCATCCCCGCCAGAATCCGGCACAAATACGGCCAGAGATGTCGGGCTGAAAGCCTTTACAGGATTGAGTTTTACGCTTACCTGGTCAGACTGGTCGGGAGGCTGGGGTATGGACAAAAAAAAAGCAGGATAAACCGCTGTGGCTTACCCTGCTATCCCCATGAAAACACACACAACTAATATATGGCAAGTTGCGTGCCAACACGAACAAGGGCTAAATATTTCGGGTAAAAGCCTTGTGAAGTATAGAGTGCAGCTAAGGCCGGCCGCGGAATGGGGTAGGGTAAAAAATAAAGCAGGATAAACCGCTGTGGCCTATCCTGCTATCCCCATGAAAACACACACGTAGATTATATTACAAATAGCGTGCCAATCACTATTTTGCAGGAAAAAGGTAAAAGATTGAAATTATTGCAGCGAAATGTGACATCTCAGGAAGCAGGAAATGGGTTTCTGAGGCGGGAGGGCAAAAAAAAGCAGAGTGCACGGAAGAACTCCGATTCCTCTGCTATCCCCATGAAAACACAAATCTTTATGAAGGGCTCCGGTAGGCCGGAGGTCATTTCGCATGTTAAGAACCTTTCGGTTGACTGGACAAATATATATCCCTGTGCCTGGTATTTCCAAATTTTTTTCGGAATCTGTTGTTAACTGTCTTGAGGCATTTGTGACCTTATATGTAATTTTGAAAATAACAAGCGAAGCGAAATTATGCGAATACTCACCATCGTGCTACTCGGCTTTGGCGGCCTGATGTTCCTGTCTTTCAGCCGATACAAGCTGTCTGCGCCGGAAAAAACATATTCAGAAAAAACGTATGTGCACGACGTTTTATATGACATGGGTTATCCAAAACCTGCCTGGTTTCCGGAAAAGTTCACGGAAGAAGATATCCGAAGGGGTAAGGAAATAGTGGAAAATGGTTACACAGATGATCCTAACGGCGGAAAGTCGAAATATGTAAGTAAATATTATGTGTGCACCAACTGCCACAACTCTGTGATCGAAGATCCTGTGCTGTCTCAAATGGATCCGGAGGCTAGGTTGACCTATGCCATAGAAAAGAATTTACCGTTTTTGCAAGGCACTACCTTTTATGGTGCTACCAATCGTGAATCATGGTACAACGATGATTACTATAAGAAATACGGTGACCTGGTTAAACCGGCAAAAGACAATATCCGGGAAGCGATTCAATTGTGCGCCATGGAATGCTCGAAAGGTCGCCCACTATTACAGTGGGAAGAAGATGTGATCCTGGCTTATTATTTATCCATCAGCTATAAACTGGGCGATGTACTCAGTACAGATGAAATTGCAGAATTGAACAAGGCGCAGGGACATCCGGAGGAATATGCCAATTGGATACAACGCATCCGCTCCAAATATGCGCTTGCATCACCTGCTACCTTTGTGGAACCGCCGTATGAAAAAGGCGGCGATCTTCCGAAAGGCGATCCGGCAAGGGGAAAATCTATATATAATCTGAGTTGCCAATATTGTCACAAAGCATATGGCTGTTCCGATAATGTGTTTGATGATTCTGGATTTACCTTCCGCAAATTCAATCGCGATTTCGACAGCGATTATTGGTGGTTATTTAAAGCGGTGCGTCACGGATTCTACGGCTATCCCGGTCACGAACCTTATATGCCACATTATACGGCAGAGCGTATGACCGATCAACAGGTGATGGACCTCAAAGCGTACTTCCAACAGGAAGCAGCAAAATAATTCGTCCGACATAAAAAAATCACTGCTCTGTGTGCCAATTCGCACAGACAGCACTGCTATGCCGAGATATCTTTGTATGTATAAAGCAGTTGTTACTTGTTAGTGGCATTGAAAAATAACTAAACATTCTTTACTGCCTCCCTAAAGCCTGATGAAAAGGCGGTAAATGGGCCTATTTATTATAGTATGTTTTGATGCTTGTAAAAAGACCGTTACTGAAAAGTGGCGGTCTTTTTTAATTTGTTAATTGGTTAATTCGTTAATTGGTTAATGAGGAGAAATGAGGAATGAGGAAGGAGGAATGAGGTAGGAGAATATTGGAAGATCCTTTGCAAACAATAACAGCTATCACCCAAGCCGCTAATGCTCAAATTTACATGCGCTTCGCGGCGGATTTTTTACCCACTTGCAAAATTGCTCATCAGCAACCTGCATATCTCCACAAGCAGCGCAGCAACATCTCGCCTAGCGGGACTTCCATACTCCACACTTTCACATTTGCACACTTCCATTCTTGCACACTTGCACACTTCCACACTTGCACATTTTCCTCACGCTTCCG
>JAYRVB010000412.1:0-5776 GCA_041918775.1 Chitinophagales bacterium | reverse complement strand
TTTCATTGAATTTCGACAATAACTTTTACACAAACCTCACCGATGCAGTTGCCTTCATTTATGAAAAAGCTGCAGAAATGGGCAAACCCTGTGTGATCAACACCTCGCTTGGGGTGTACGATGGCTCTCATGATGGTACCGACCTCACTGCACAAACGATAGATGCATTGATCGAAGCCCAACCCGGCCGAGCTTTTGTGGCTGCTGCGGGAAATGCCGGAAACTTTGCCTTTCATTTGGGCTATACCGTTACGGAAACGCCTCAGTTCACCTGGTTTAAGAAGCTGTCCTACACCAACCTGGTATATTTCCAGCTCTGGGCTGATACTGCAGATTTTAACGGGGTTGATTTTAGCATCTCTGTCGATGACCCGGCTACCTGGGCTTCCATTGGCAGCACACCTGTCCTGAATGTGCTCAATGATTTTGATTTCACCGGAGGAATAGTGGATTCCTTTAGCTATTCGATACCCGGTGGCGGTGAACTCGATATCTATATCGAAAAATTCGAAGGGAAATACCTGATGGAATTTGTAGCTGTCCCGACTGTTAGCACGCATTACTGGCGTTTTACCACTTCAGGCACAGGATACTTTGATATCTGGGGCATGGAGGCCACCACCGGCTTCAGCAACTTTGTGACCACCGGATTACCAACTGCTGGGGTTTTACCTGAAATAACACAATATAAATTACCGGATACCGACCAAACCATAGTCGGCAGCTGGCAATGTCTGGATAATGTGATCACGGTAGGTAGTTATGTAAATCGCGACACCATGACAAACTATTATGGTGTGCAGCCGCCCTTGATCGATGTGGTTGGCGCCCTGTTTTTTTCGAGCAGTCATGGCCCGACACGCGACGGTCGTATCAAACCGGATATTTGTGCACCGGGCGCAAGGGTGCTATCCACAGCGAGCAATGTGCTTACTGAATGGTTGGTGAGTCTGGATGCGGCCACTTATGTATCTTATGATGGTCAACATTATTTATATAATGGCACCTCATTCGCCTCACCTGCTGTGGCTGGTATAGCTGCCCTGTATTTACAGCAAAATCCGGGCGCAACAGCAGCTGAAGTAAAGGAAGCGATCCTCAGTCAGGCTAGAAAAGACGCATTTACCGGCGAATTACTGCCTAATAACCTCTGGGGCTATGGAAAGGCAGACGCCTTCAGAACGCTAACAGGTCCATTGGGTTGCTCACCGGAGGATTACACCCTGGCCCCGGAAAACCCAGAGGTGATCTTGCTTCAGCCAACCAAGGTGAAGATCGAATGGGACCTCATCCCGAATGCAGCCGGTTATCAGGTATGGTATAAACCGGCCGGAGGCGCTTCGGCTAAGGTAAAAGCTACAACCAATCTGCGCACGATCAGCGGGCTTTTGCCTGCAACTACTTATACGGTTAAAGTAAGGGCGTACTGTGAAGGACTTGGTTTTTCAGATTACAGCGAAACCATCAGTTTCACTACTCCACCTCTTCGTGCATCTGATGAGGAAGCGGTGTTGCCGATGTTTACCATCTATCCAAACCCTGCAGGCCATATCGTACATATCGAAGGATTAATGCCCGATGCATCAGTAAGTATCGTATCCATTACCGGTGAAGTGGTTTATCGTGGCGTAAGCGATGCAAGTCAGGCACTGGAGATACCGGTGCGCGACTGGCCATCAGGATTATATCATATACTTGTGCAGGAAAAGGATCAGTTATATACAGAGAAATTACTTGTTGTTCATTGATTATGGAAGAAACACTCACGCGCATTGCCGCAACAGAACACGTACAGCAAAAGATCAAACGCATTGCCTACGAAATTGCCGAAGACAATTATGACGAACCGGAAATTGTGATCGCAGGAATATGTAAAGAAACTGAAGGATATGCCTTTGCCGCATCACTATATACCGAGTTGTGCAAAGTGACCAAAGCGCATGTCATCCTCACGCATATCGAACTGGATAAACATCAACCTGGCGACAGCGCAGTGGAATTGAATCTGACAGAAGAACAGATCGACAACAAAGTGATCATCCTGGCAGATGATGTTTCCAATACCGGCAGAACCATATTATATGCTATGAAGCCGCTCCTTTCCTATGCACCAAAGAAAGTACGTTGTGCAGTACTGGTGGAACGAAAACACAAACTATTTCCGATATCTCCCGATTATGTGGGATTGAGCTTGAGTACAACGATTCATGAACATATCAAGGTGATCCTTAGCGACACCACCCGGTCAGGCATTTATTTATCCTGATCGTCACCGGGTATTTTTTTCCGTATTTGCTCGGCGATAAATTTCGCTTTCACTGAGGTGGGATCGATGATCTGATGTGCACGCAGGTAAAATGCCTCACGCATCGTTAAAGTGTCGTGAATATATTGACGTAATTCTTCCTCTGTTTTATTTGCGATCAATGGTCGCTTACCTGCGCGCGATCTGAGGCGATCATACAAATGGCCTTCTGCAACTTTCAGATAGATCACCTGTCCGTGTGCCAGCATCCAATTCATATTATCAAAAAAACAAGGTGTTCCGCCACCACATGAGATCACCACATGGTCCATGGTCAATGTATCATGCAAATAGCTTTGTTCCATTTCGCGAAATGCTGATTCTCCTTCAGTGGTAAAAATCTCCGCTATGGTTTTACCATGATGCGCCTCAATGGCTTTATCCGTATCGATGAAAGGCCAGTCCAGTTTACCGGCAAGTTTTTTGCCAAAGGTGGATTTCCCACTCCCCATAAATCCGATCAGGTAGATGCGCATATCAGGCGATTCTGATTCTTGGGTCAACGATGGAATACGTAATATCTACGAGGATATTGATCACCACAAAAATAACGGCTGTATATAAAATAGCGCCCATGGCTACCGGATAATCAAATGTGCGCAAGGCATTCACGGTTTCATACCCTATACCGTTATATCCAAAAATGGCCTCAATAAAAAATGCACCTGTAAGCAAACTCGCCAGCCAACCCGATACAGAAGTGACCACCGGATTCAAAGCATTGCGCAAAGCATGCTTAAATACGATCACATTATGCGACAAACCTTTTGCCTTTGCTGTTCTGATGTAATCATTATGCAACACATCCAGCATAGAACTGCGCATCAATTGCGTGATCACGGCGACGGGCCGGATACCCAATGCCAATGCAGGTAAAATCAAATTCTGCAGGGCCATGTATCGTTCTCCTGTATAGGGATCTGTTTCAAATAGATTTCCGGTCATTTGCAGTCCGGTGATTGAAGCCAATAAATAAGCAAATACCAGTTGTAATACGATCCCGGCAAAAAAGGAAGGTAATGAAACACCTAACACGCTGCCTGCAGTGCATGCATGATCTATCCACGACTGAGGCTTCAACGCAGCAGTAACCCCCAACAACACACCTACCAGGGTGGCAAACAACATGGCGGTGATGGCCAGTATCAGGGTGTTGGGTATTCTGTCTGCCAATATACTGTTTACATCACGCTTACTTACATAAGAGCGACTCAGATACGGCTTCTTGATCACTGTGGCCACATCACCAAGAGTAAACAATTTTACATAGTCGTATTTCTCAGGTTGCAGAAAATACCGCGAATCTGCATCATCTACCACATGCCAACTTAATGGCGAGATATCATTCAGGTATAATAAAAGCTGACTTCCAATGGGAAGATCAAGACCGAGTTCTTTTTTAATGTTTTCGATCGTTTCCTGGTCTGCTTTTTCACCTGCGATCTGACGCTCAGGATGTATGCGCGTGAGTTGAAACAGAAAAAACACCACGATCACCACGCCAAGTAATACAAACAAACCGTAACCCAATCGTTGTATGATGTAGCGCAGCAACCGGACAGAATTTATTGGGTAAGGAATGATGCATCAGCAGGTAAAGCTCCTTCGGCATACTTCGCTACCACTTTGCCGTTGCGGATATAGATCAATCCGGTATTTTTTTCCATGATACGACCAAGCACATCCTTATCACTTACATAATAAGGATACGTCAATCCACTTGCCGTATGCATCGCATTCAGAATATCAAATGAACCGCTGCTCACCACAAAGAAATCGGCATCTGCACTATCTGCAATTTTCATTGCGGCATGCACTGCATTCCAGGTATCCCAGGTAAGTTTATCACTGCCTAATTCGTTGACCACGAACATGACCACATTAGCCGTATCATTGATCACTGTGGTGGTAAGGTCGTTGCCTTGCACATCCTGCAGGAAAAATTCATTGTATGGTTCTTTTGATGCGGCCAATTTGCGCGCGATCGGATCACCAATGCCAAACATTTCGATCTGCAATGGTACCATTTTCTGCGCCGGTCTGTCGGCAAAATAGGCTTTCTTGATCTCGTCAAATGCCGGCAGATCTCGCCATGCCCATTTTGCGATCACTGTGCCCTGCTTCATAAGTACCACATTCGGATTGGTGCGCGCATTGGTAAGTCATACTTTGTATTCTGCCGTATAAATTGGAATTGCAGTTTGCTGTGCATGTCTGAACGCCTCTATTTCCGATCTCCCTTCCCCAACCAGGGCAAAGGTGAGCATGCCTTCCTTTTCGGCAGCTTGTTGAAGTGCATTTATTTTTGTCCAACCTTCAGCCTGCGTATGTTCGAAGCTCGCAGATACGACCATGAACACATAATCTTCGTATCCTAACACATCATCCGTAATAAAAGCATTCTTTTCATCAGAGATCGCAAAGTCAGAGATCTTAGGCCTGAATCCTTTCTTTTTGATCTCTGTGTAACTGGTATCTAATGTCCAATTCTTTTTATCACTGCTATATTTTGTGAGTTCAGCAAGTTTATTCTTGTCTTTGAGTTCGGTATTCAAATATGCCAGCTCCTTGAGCTCACCGGATTGATTATTGCGATAAACGTATACCATATTTACAATATCCGGTTCTGCATCAGGCGGTATTTCCATGTTCTTAGCAATATTATCACCTACTGCATAGGGACGCCAGTCGAGAAAAACATCATGTTGCAACACATGCACATTCACCCAGGTGGCAAAGGCGGTGACGGCGAGAAATAATCCCACACCAACAGCGATAGGCTTTACCGGTTTGATGCCATCTCGCAGGAAGAACACCACCAGTATAAGCACCAACAATACAATATCCTTATAGAAGGATTGCCATGGTGTAAGCGGAATAAAATCACCAAAGCATCCGCAATCGGTAACACTGCCGGTGAGTGCTGAATATCCTGTGAGCCAGGTAAAAAATACGATGAGCAGGAGCAGCAGCCAGGCCACGAGATTGCGCCACAAGCCCATTAACAAGGCGATACCCAGAGCCACTTCCAGAATAGTTAGGAAAGCAGCCTGCAAATTCACCGATTCCAACATCCACTCTGCCTGAAATAAAAATGATGTCCACGACCAACGTTCAGCGAACACATCATAATACTCCTCCAGCTTTATCCCAAACCCAACAGGATCGTTCGCTTTAACAAGCCCGGAGAAAATAAACAGACCGCCAACAAAAAGGCGGCAAAACCACAAAAGCTTATTCTTCATGTTCACTGATTTTGATTAAGGCAAAAACAGAGTAGTTGATCATATCCATATAGTGCGAATCAATCCCTTCCGAAATAAGTGTAACCCCGTCATTCTCTTCTATCTGCTTTACACGCAATAATTTCATCAGAATCAGATCGGTAAATGAGCTCACACGCATATCTCGCCAGGCCTCTCCGTAATCATGATTTTTATTCATCATGAGTTTCTTCACGCCATTGATAAT
>JAYRVB010000411.1:0-4600 GCA_041918775.1 Chitinophagales bacterium | reverse complement strand
GCTATTCTTGTTTTTTATCCGGCCATGTGCCGGATTTTTTTTTGCCTATGATGCAGCGCGGCAATAAAATGAAAAAGTGCATACAATTACATACACTCATAGCAAGTGCACAAGTACTACATATACACATTACATGCACATGCATTTTGATATATATAAAAAGAAAAAACCCGTTACGGTTTGTTACCGAAACGGGTTAACCAAAACAGGTTTCCAATGGCAAAAAATGTTATCTGGAAACCTCTATCTTTCGTGTCGACGTTTCTGTTGAAGAACTTAACTGAAGCAAATATAATCCGTTTGAAAGTCCCCTCAAATCAAAACGGAAAATATTTTTTCCAACACTACATAACTCGTTGATTTCCAACAACTTACGACCATTTAAGTCGACAATTTGCAGAGTCACCTCGCGGGCTGACGGCATGTCAATTTCAACAGTCAAATCGTCAGTCGCAGGCACCGGGTACACCCCTGTTTCGAGGGCCTCGGAAAGGGGGGCTGAGACAGCCGTTTGAACCGTGACTACGTAGGCTTTCGGGGTATAATTCACGGGGCTGTAACAGGTGTAAGTTACGGGTGCACTGAAGTTCTCCGGAGCCCCTGAAGCAGGGTCGACATACTGCCCGGTGTAGTCTATAGTGGGCACTAATGCGGTCAGGTCGGTTCCCAGCGGAACGGTCACCAAAATCGTCCCTGCCGCCTGGTCGATCACTCCGGTAGCTACCGGCGTGCTGAAGTTAAAGGCGACAATGCTATTCGGATAGGTGGTAGAATAACCATCAATATCGTTTTTATCACGTGGCAACAATTTCCAGTTGCTGAAGCTGTAATACAATACACCCTGGATAAATCCGAGCGTTTCACCAAGCACCAGACTATCTACTCCAAATTCAAAATTGATCTCATAGGAGTAATCATCGCAACGCATACCTGCTTCCGGTGTGTTGCTGAGGTTCACACGCCATTCGCCAAAGGCACCACCCGCACCTGCATCCGCATTGTTGGAAGTTACATAGGCATCGTCAAAACGCATGAGCATCCCTTCATATGGTTCAGTAGCAGCATACACTTTAGCGTCAATATCTTCTGTATTTACGCCGGTGACAAAATCAGGCAGTGTATTCATAGTACTCAATACGGTGTAGGTGATATTGCTCAACTTGGTTACACCAAATTCTTCTATCACTTTACCGGCAGTAATGCGGATCAGATCCCCGCGCATCAGCTCATCCGTGCCATCACCCGGCACTGATTTAATGAATATACCTTCGTACGGACCACTGCCTTCCTGCACGGCCACCAAACCCAGATCATAGGTTTGTGTAGTTGCGGTAACAATGGCTTCTATTTGCATATCCGTAATGCTGTCGTTGGCCCAAACAGAGCTGCCTGAAGGGTATGGTGTATTTTGTAATTGCACAATGGAAGTGATGCCATCAGCATATACAATATAGGTGAGTGGTGAAGCAGGTGATGGTGTGGTGATCACATTCCCATCATTATCGAACGCTTCGAGGTAATAGTTTACATACATACTATCGAAGCCAGGCCCCGGAATTTCACCTTCCCATATATCACCTCCTGCACTGGTCATACCGCTCGCATTCCAGTCTGTGCTGCCATAACCGTAGCTGTAATACAGGTTCGCACTAGCCACTGTACCATCAAGGTCGGTGATATTCGCTGAGATGGTCACCGTTTCACCAGGGGTAGCTGTTACAGGCGTACGGGTAATATCAGTGATCACCGGAGGAGAAGCGAGTGTAGGTCCGATATCACCAAGTGTAAGCGGAGCTATCGCATACTGCGTTTCTGCCGTAAACTCGAGAATGACACCGCGCACATACGCGAGGTTGGTGCCAATAGCCGGTGGTGTATAGGCATCAGGTGTATTGGTTTCACCTGCAGCTCCACCTGCCCATATATTACATTCATCATCATAGGTATCGTTTCTGAAATGACCGCTCACATCGCGGATCTGAATTTTGTTACCTGCAGCATCCTGCAAATACCAGAACCAACGCAAACCGGATGGGGTAACATCTGTAACATAAACGTTGGTTAATTCTACATATCGTCCTTCATAAAGCTCACCTTCTATGGTATTGATCACCTGGCCACCTGCGCCATCGCTTACCATCAATTCATCGATCGCAGCCGGGTCGGGGCTTGGTAATGTAGTAAAGCCGATAATGGAAGATTCCACCGGGATCAACCAGAATTGGGTATTTCCCTCAAAAGTGGAAACGATACCGGTACATTCCACGATATTGCCCACCTGGAAGTTATCTACGAATAAAGTGGCATCATTGAGCGATTCCAGATCAGGGTAACCGATTGCTGGATAGTCGATCAACACGTGCACACCTGAGAATTCGCCACCATCTGTATCCTGGAGCCAGGTGCCCATGCGACTTCCGGTGCTGGACAGCCCGTAATCACAGGGATTGAAGGTTACAACGCCCTGTATACGCACAGTATCGCCTTCGTATAACGACAGGTCGTCTTCTGCGGCAAGGGAGGCCTCGTCGCGATATTGAATATCATGGATCTCCACAAGTGGATATTGTGCATGCAAGGCTGAAAAGGTCGCCACTGCCAACACAGATAGTACAAGCTTCTTCATGTAAAAAATTTGGGGACAAAGGTAATCAACCCCTTGTCCCCAAACGATAAGAAAAGCTTATTTAATCGTTAAAAACTGTAAGTCAGACCAGCCTGAAAGCCGGGTTTGATCTCCATATCGGCCACATTTACAGAAGAGGCCAATCCGCGGAAATTGAGTTCCAGCGGGAAGTCTTTACCGTTGATTCTTTGAAAGTCGAAGCCCACACCCATACCAGCCATTGGCATAAAACCACTGTAGGTTAGGGTTTCAGGAGTACCGGTGCTTTTTTGGTTGTTTGCATCAGCTGTGGAGATCTCTCCGAGGTTTTGGGCATATCCCGCAGCACCAAACCATTCTAAGGTGAGGCCATGACGGTAGGTAATACCATAATTGAACTCGAGGTTGCCAAAAACAGACTGTGAACCCGCCTCATTGGCATACATACCGAGGTTAGGGATCATGCGAAACTGGCGATCGCTTACGCGGGCACCTTTACAACCGGTTTTTTCCATCTTGGTCCATGACAGATTCACTTCCATACCCAAACCAAAGCCGGGGCTGGAAAGGTCGTACCCGTAGTAATACAGGCGAACCGGTCGTGGATCATGACCATAAGGACTACCGGCAGGACCGGCAGCTGAAAGCGTTGTTGCGGAGGCCGTCACAAGCAAGAGGCCAAGCGCACAAGCAAGTAGATTTTTTGAAATTAGAGGTTTCATTATCAGGTTCAGGTAGAAAGGAAGGTGCAAAGGTAACGATTCTATTGATATAACTGTTTTATGTTTAGATTAATTCCGCTGCCGAAAAGATTTTTTTACCCTCTCCCGACATTGTTCCTCAAAGTTACCTACTTACGAAAAATAAACCCTGCAGGTTTTCCACACTGCAGGGTCTTGTCCACCATGGACGTTCCGGGAATTCTTCGTTATTGCAGGCTTAAGGCTGCATTTTTAGGGTAGGTCACCTCGAAACTCAGCACCCAGTTCTTGTCCTGTTTAGACTTCAGTTTCTCTCTCCAGGTGATCATACCACTCAGTTCATCAAGCTCTCCCCCACTCTTTTCGAGCAATTCTACCTTGATATCATCTACCTGCGATACAGGGATATGGTCTTTAACGATCACTTCCACAGGGATGCTCTTACCATTGCGCACATGGATCTTATAAGAAAGCACCTTCTTGTCGTTTAATCCGATGAGTTTGTCGGTTGATTTGTCGGCAAGTGTGATACGCTCCACTTCAATGCCTTTATCTCTACCCATGCTCAAAGAAAGGGTATCACTTAAAGTGAGTGGATTGATCATGGTTTTACCCACGTATGAATTATTAAAATACAGATTGGCATTGCCGGGTAGCAGATTCAATGTTTCCCATTCAGTGATGCGTGCGATCAAAAATGCACTTTGCTCGATCTTGGGTACAATAAGGTAGTTGTAGGTAGTAGGCAATTGCTTGGTTTGTAAAGCCACAATATGTCCTTTGCCATCTGATGGAATATTGTATTTCAGAGCGATCTCAAACTCTACATTGGTTAGTGTAGGCTGCACAGTAGTAAAGGTTGCGCTGGAACCTGCTGATACCACTTCATTTACCTTGCTTAGCGTTTTCGCATCCTCCGTACCAGATGCAGGCGCCATAGCTCCATCATCGAAATCACGCTGATAATATTGTTGATAATAACCCAGATACCAGGTGGTCAGTTGTGGCAAAGTATTCCCTAATAATGGATTTCCGGTGGAACAGGTGAGTTCTACATTCTTCCAGTCGAGACCACAATTTTGCCAGATATTGGCTTTATACACGATATCTATGGGTTTAGCTACATCTGTAGCGCGAATATCGTATGTCGCATACCAACCGGCATTATAGGTCAGATAATCAACCAGAATGGTTGCTGAGGTTGCCTGTTCGGCCATCACCTGCATAACTACCTGTGGAATGGGCGCATTGGGATTAGTGATGGCGGCTTGTTGATTGCGGTATACCTGCAGTT
>JAYRVB010000410.1:0-3971 GCA_041918775.1 Chitinophagales bacterium | reverse complement strand
GGCTGTTGCCTCGAGCTCAGCGCGCTGTCCCCCAACACACGCATACGATTAAGGGAATAAGCGGCGTTTATACCAAATGATCAAACAACTCATCCTGTTGCCTATGCTGTGCGGGCTATTCAGTCTGCAAGCGCAAGTGGACTCTTCCATCACTGTTTCATCGGATGCGGATAGCGTATATTTTGAAGTGAATGGAGAGAAGAGCGCCATTGCGAATAAGGACATGGCGGTATATTATCTGGAGGAAGGTGTTACGGCAGCTATTGCGGGAGATTTTGCAGGTGCGGAGGATAAATTCAGGGTTGGATTATTGTATGACCTGACCAATGCGGAGCTTTTATATAATTTAGGATTAGCACAATATTATCAGGCGGAGTATACGAATGCGATCGGCACCTTCGATCTGGCGGCCGAGGTGGATCCGCAAAATCCGGAGGTGTATAATCAGCGCGGGTTGAGCAAGGCGATGCTGGCCGATTATGTAGCTGCGGAATTGGATTTTAAGATTCTGTTGAAACTCAGTCCCGATCACCCGATGGGCAATTTCAACTATGGTGTGCTTTTACTGCAAATGGGAAATACTACTTCTGCTTGTTCCTATTTTGAAATAGCTGATGCAAATGGCTATCCTTCGGCTCCTGAAGTGATCGCTACGTATTGTGCGACGAGCGGTGAGTAATCCAGGGCACGCAAAGGCACTAAGGTATAAATTTGCGCCTTTGCGTGAAAACCATTTTCCACTACAAATCCCGCTCACCCGCACACCACATACCAATGCCGACTGGTGCTTTTTTCCATTCGCCGAGGCTGACTTCTCGATAGCGGATACCGGCGCCGATAAATCCTCCGCAAAAGAGAATGGTTTCTTCCTTTCCTTTCAGATCGACCAACCATTCGATCGCCATCACAAAATCATCTTCTGCGATCATGTTGTATGGACGCAGGTCGACAGTAAGTGCGCGCTGATCTTTGTATAAAGTGGCATAAATGGGTTGTGTATTAAGCAGCAGGGTAGGTTCATCATCCACCAGCTGATAAAAATTGATGCGCAATACAGCGCTATCCGGCGTAAACTGCGCCATGTGTATACCACAGGAATCGAGGTAATGTTTTTTATTCTTTTTAACGCGCATAATGGTGCCGAGTTCTGCGCCCGGCGGATTCACTTCTGTGGTATCACCGGGTTTACCTACGAAGCCAACCTGCACAAAAGGGCTGTCGAAATCATTTCCTGCGCGAAAGGATTTTTTATTGGAAGGTCTTACTTCTACCACATCCAGTAACTGGTCCAATGGGGAGAGTGCTATTTCCACCTGAGCTTTCTGCATCCAATCGCCGGCCAGTCGATATTCGGTAGCAAAACCGATCATGGAGATGCGAATGGTGTCACCAGGTACTGCACCCTGCAATTTGAGCACAAAACTTCCATCGGCCTGAGCCACGGTGCCTATGCCCTTTTGAGGGATACCGATACTTACAAATGGAATACGCTCTAAAGTTTCTGCATGCTTGATCACACCCTGCACTGTTTGTGCCTGTACAGAAAATGCACTAACAAAAAGTGCCGTCATGAGGAGCAGGAAATACTTCATAGTGATAAGACGAAGAAGGGTGGGGAAATGTTACAGATTGGGGATTTGTTAATTCGTTAATTTGTTAATTCGTCAATTCGTTAATTGTTAGGTGGGGGAAGGGATGTTGCGGACATTGGGATTAGTAAATTAGCAAGTTAGCAAATTAGCAAATTAGCAAGTGGAGCGCAGCGACATACCCCACCGGGACTTTCACACTTGCTAACTTGCTAATTTGCTAACTTGCTAACTTGCTAACTCCGCTTTAGCGGGATAAAAAAAGGCTGTCTTTTGCAAGACAGCCTTTTGTAGGATATACAGTTACCGCATCATGGGAAGATACCCATTGCAAGATAATCGCTGGCAATTTTATTTATTGCCACTACAAATGCTGCAGTACGAAGGCTGCCGCAATTTGGGTTATCTTTTAATTGTTTGCGGATGGTATGGTAAGAATTGATCATGGTTTCTTCCAAACCTGAACGCACGAGGTCGATCTCATCCGGGCCTTTAACGATGCGTTCTACTTCGTTGGCAGATAATTTCTTACCTGTCAGTTCTTCCAAAGCATCAACGATACGTGTATTGCTGTTTTGTTCGAAACGTTTATTGAGGCGACCGAAGCGCACGTGAGAAAGGTTTTTCAACCATTCGAAATAGCTCACGGTAACACCACCTGCGTTGAGATACATATCAGGAATGATCATCACACCCATGGCGTTGAGGATCTCATCTGCTTCTGCGGTAACAGGACCGTTAGCCGCTTCACCGATGATCTTCGCTTTGATATTTTTTGCGTTGCCTTCGTGGATCACATTTTCGAGTGCTGCAGGGATAAGGATATCGCAAGGCTGCTCGAGAATTTCTGCGGTCACGTTGAGGTTGGTAGCACCCGGATAGTTGAGGATACTGCCTGTAGATTTGCGGTGGTTGAACACTGCATCTACATCCAGACCATTTGCATTGTAAATAGCACCTTCGTATTCGCCGATACCTACTATGGTAGCGCCGCCATCCTGGAAGAATTTCGCAGAATAATAGCCTACGTTACCGAGGCCCTGCACGATCACTTTTTTACCTGCAAGTCCAACGCTAAGACCTAAAGCCGCCATATCATCTGCAAAGCCTACTGCTTCACGAACGCCATAATACACACCAAGACCGGTTGCTTCGCGACGGCCGTTAATACCATGCTGAGTAACAGGTTTACCTGTAACGCAACCATAACCATCCACGCTGCCCGGATTGAGGGCCATGTATGTATCTACGATCCAGCTCATTTCGCGTTCACCTGTTCCGTAATCCGGTGCAGGTACGTCGAGACCGGGTCCGAGCATGTTACGTTTGCTGAGTTCGGCAGCATATCGGCGAGTGATACGCTCGATCACATCGGTTGGAAATTGTTTAGGGTTGATCTTGATACCCCCTTTAGCACCACCAAACGGCACATCTACGATGGCACATTTGTAGGTCATGAGGCTGGCGAGTGCCATCACCTCATCTTCATTCACCATTGAGTCGTAACGGATACCACCTTTTGTAGGTACACGGTGATGGCTGTGTTGCACACGCCATGCTTCGATCACTTCAAATTCGCCGTCAATTTTCACGGGGAATTTCATGTGATATACACTGTTACACACACGGATCTGATCGAGGAGACCACGTGGGTGACCGGTGATGTGCGCAGCTTTTTCGAAATTCTTTTCTACGCTTTCAAAGAAACTAGTGTTTGACATATCTGGTTATTGGTTAATGTTAGAAGAATACCTTGTTATGCGTCAGGAAATGCCGGTGAATTGCCGGGAAGCAAGATCATTTCCCTTCTTTTTCCATTTTTTTCAGTTTTTTATCAATGGTGTAGAGGTAGAAGATCATACCGGTAAGTATGATCAAAATAACCCCAACTACCACATAGATCATCCCATTGCTGCGCATCAGGTTTTCATTCTGAGCAGCTTGTGCGGTCTGAGCGTGTGCAAAGGTAGTGTTTAGCATCAGAATGCAAAAAACAAGGCCTATGCGGGATATGCTTTTAGGAATGGCGTTCATACGGTAATGTTGTTTTGTTTGTAGTGGAGCACATGCATACGTATGAGCAGGCTGCTGATCCACAAACCGAGTAAGATATAACCCAGCACGGCAGGATAAAATACCATGCGCATGCTATTATCGAGGTCGTACACCGTAAAGGTGGCATTGCCCCCGCTGCCGGGATGGAGGGAGTCTGTCAGCCGGGGTACGACATTAATGGAGATATTCAGAAGTATAAAAGCAAAGATGCTGTAAACAGCTGCCACTCTGGCGCGTTTCTCTTCGTCGTCGATGCTGCCTCTGAGGATGAAATAGGCGAAATACATGAGCAGGCCTATGGCCGCACCCAGGGTTTTGGTATCGCCG
>JAYRVB010000409.1:0-6316 GCA_041918775.1 Chitinophagales bacterium | reverse complement strand
ATTCCGTGATGAATCCGATCGCAGAACCTGCAAGCAGACCCACAACCGTAGCAATAAAAATATTCATCGCTGTGATCTCGCGCACTACGTTACCATATAAGGTATCTGTAAATACAAACGAAGAAGGCAACATCCATTGAATAATGAAATAGGATAACACCACCATCGCAATAGAAGAACCTATCGCTCCGCCATTCAATGCTTTTTGTGGATTACCACCTTCTTTCACTCGTACGAAAAAAGTACCTGCGATCGAGGTCAGGATCCCAACACCACCTAATACCAATGGCAGCAATACAGCAGACAAACCGCCGAACCCGTCGTCCATGATGCTGGGCTGATCGGCCACTACGGTCATGAAGGCAGTTCCTAATACCATTGTACCCACAATAGAGCCAACATAACTTTCGAAGAGGTCGGCACCCATACCCGCAACATCACCTACGTTGTCGCCCACATTATCTGCAATGGTAGCCGGATTCAGTGGATGGTCTTCCGGGATACCCGCTTCTACTTTACCAACCAGATCGGCACCCACGTCAGCAGCCTTGGTATATATACCGCCACCAACGCGCGCAAATAAGGCGATGGAAGAAGCACCAAATGAAAATCCCGTCAGTACATTGATCACTTTTATTGCAGCACCCTGGCCTTCAAAGCCATACATATTCGCATAAATCAGCAGCAGAGATCCCAATCCGAGAATGCCTAAACCAACAACGCCCATACCCATAACAGAGCCTCCGCTGAACGCGATCTCCAGCGCTTTGCCTAAACCTTTTCTGGCTGCATTGGCTGTGCGTACATTGGCCTTAGTTGCCACGCGCATACCAATAAAGCCCGCAAGCGCCGAACACAAAGCGCCAACCACAAAGGATACACCTACTAAAGGTGAGCTGTTTTCCTCGCTGGCACCTGATAGGCCAAGCAAAATAGCTACAATGACAACAAAAATGGCAAGTATGCGATACTCTGCACGTAGAAAAGCCATTGCCCCTTGTGCGATGGCATCAGCTATCCCGGTCATTTTTGCATCGCCGGCGTCCTGTTTGGCTACCCAGGCACTTTTCGTGTAGGTAAACAATAGCGCGATCACCCCTAGCACCGGTATCGCCATCAAGATCATGTTTATATCCATAGTAATGCTGTTTATAGGTTTTTCTGTGAAGGTGCTAAAATAGGGATTGACAGCCATATTATCATACCATTACCTTATTGGGTCTGTGGATACCGGATTCGGGATTTCTCCTATCTTTACCTTAATGAAGCACGGGGTATTCTTCCTCCTGATCTGCTGCGCAGTATGCACGCAAACTGCTGCCCAAACCGGATATGCAGACGCCGGAGCACGAGCGAATGCCATGGGCAATGCTACAGTGACCTTACAAGACAATTTCAGCATACAAAATAATCCTGCTGCCATGGGCATGATGGAACAGGCAGGGATAGGTTTGAGCACGCAGAGCTTTTATATGGTGGAGGGTGGACTAAATGCGATCTATGGCACGGGAATACTCCCAACGCAGAAATCCGGCGTTTTCGGGATCAGTGCACATTATACAGGTGATGCCACCTTCAACCAATCAAAGATCGGCATCGGCTATGGTCGCAAATTAACGGATGTGCTCGCTGTTGGGATACAACTGGATTATATCGGCACACGTGTCACTGAGATCGGATCCGGACAGGCTTTTACATTTGATATCGGAGTGGTGTACAAACCCACCAAAGATATCACCATAGGTGCCAAAGCATTTAATCCGGTGCGTGCCGACAACGGCATGGATAATGCTGAAGAATTACCTGCCCTCATCAATGCAGGCTTATCTTGGAAGATATCCGACAAAGTGATCATTTGCGCAGAAGGTGAACAAGAAATGAATTATGACCTGCGTTTGAAAACCGGACTTGAATACCACATCGTTGATGCCCTGTATTTAAGAGGCGGATATATGTCAAATCCATCTATGTTGTGCGCAGGTATCGGGCTCAGTTTAAAAACTTTTGAACTCGATGCCAGCGTGCAGTTTCATCAACAACTTGGCGCATCACCCGGACTTGGATTACGCTATTCCTTTGACTGATCCTCATTTGTAACATGCGCAGGCACACACATAGCATCCGATATCTGTTGAGTATGGCCTTACTGATCAGCTGCAGTGTGTCGTTTGCACAGGAAACAAAACAGGATGGACGACTGCTGGAAAATGATATCATAGAGGGCGCGGTCGAACGCACGGATAACAGCGATCAGAATATTGATACCTATCAGGAGAACCTGACCTACCTGCTGCGTAATCGCATTAATCTGAACAAGGCGGAATACAGTGACTTACGCAATAGCACTTTATTCACTGAAGTACAGATACGAGATCTTCAGCGGCACATAGAAGCCTTTGGCCCTCTGACCGACCTCTATGAGTTACAAACCATTCCATCATTTAGTCTGGATGATATTCGCAAAATTCTGCCCTTTGTCACCTTGCAAGGAGACAGAACCGAAGACACCCCATTAGGTGAACAGTTATACGAAGGTGATTATCAGCTATTTAGTCGCATCAGCCGCTACCTAGAAACACAGGAGGGATATCTTGTCGATAGTACCGGCGCCACAGCTTATGCCGGCAACAATATGCGCATCTATACCCGCTTCAGATACAATTATCAGAATCGATTATCCTACGGATTTACTGCGGAAAAAGATGCGGGTGAAGCCATTTTCGGTGCGACACAACCTTATGGGTTCGACTATTATTCTGCGCATTTTTTTAAGAAAGGATATGGCACCATGCGCGCAATGGCATTGGGAGATTATGAATTACGCATTGGTCAGGGATTAATGATGTGGAGTGGTTTTGGTTTTGGCAAAAGTGTATTTCCGCTCGCCATTCGAAGAGCAGGTCCGGTGTTGGATAGTTACACATCGAATAATGAGAATAGATTCCTGCGTGGCGCAGCTGCCACACTAGCGTATGGAAAATGGCAATTCACACCTTTCATCTCCTACAAATCCATCGATGCCAATATCAGTCTTGCAGATACCCTGGAAGATGAAGTGGTTACCTTCAGCGCGATCGATGAAAGTGGATTACATAGAACCACCAACGAATTGGAACGCAAAGACGCAATCAAAGAACTGATCAGCGGATTTGACGCCACCTGGTACGGCAATCAAATGCAATTCGGTGTTTCTGCAATAGGCTATGCTTACAGTGCAGAGTTAGCTCCGGAATTATCGCCATACGAATTATACGACCTCACAGGAAATCGACTCATGAATTTCAGTGCGCACTATAATTACCTGTGGAGAAATATTTTATTTTTCGGAGAGACCAGCTTCAGCGATAATGGAAAAGGCGCCACATTAAATGGTGTGATCATGCCACTTGATCCTAAACTGGATATCGCCTTGCTATACCGATATTTTTCACCTGGTTATCAAACCTTGTATGCTGCCACTTTTTCAGAGGCCACCCTGCCGCAGAACGAACGTGGTATGTATGCCGGCTTTGAACTCAAACCCTTACGCGCCATAAAATTCAGCGGTTACCTGGATCTATATGCACATCAATGGCTCATGTTCCAGACAGACAAACCCTCTACGGGCACTGAAGTAATGCTGCAGCTACAATGGACACCAAGCAGGGCATTCAATACTTATTTCAGATATAAAAATGAGACCAGCGATAGAAATGCCAGTGATGATATTTATGCCGACATCGCACCGGAAGATATTCCACCGGTAAATGAAATTGTATCCCTTGGCAAAAGCAGTATCCGCTGGCATGCCGACTACGATGTGAGTAAAGCCATCACGGTAAAAACACGTATCGAAGTCAGTATTTTTGATGAGCAGGGCGCTGATACCGAGCGAGGATATCTCGTATTTCAGGATCTGAATTACCGCCCATTAAGTAAACCGTACGGATTTGCCACACGCTTTGCAGTATTTAATACTGCATCCTATGATGCCCGAATTTATGCATACGAAACTGAAGTGCTTTATGCATATTCCATTATTGGATTAAGTGGGCGCGGCACAAGAACTTACCTCATGTTCACCTACTCCCCATTCGGCTGGTTGGACATTTGGGCAAGGGTAGCCAATACCTGGTATAGTCAAAGTGATACCGTAGGATCAGGCAATGATGCCTTCCCGGGATTTACCCGCAGCGATGCAAAGCTGCAGGTGCGTATCAAATGGTAGTTAAATGCCTGTGCCTTTGTTGAGCACAAAGGTATTTGCAACCTTATCATGCAGGGTTTGGCGCTTCCCGTCGATAAAAGCAAGCAAAAATCCCAGCATAAATATCGCCGTAGAAATAATGCGGCCAAGGTGTCGAACAGCAGCTGTGCTGTAACTGATCTTTCCGCCATCCTTTCTGCGCACGCGAATTCCGGTCACGAGTTTACCAATAGTGGCGCCTGATCTGCCTTCCATAAATACGAAATACAAGAATGGGATCAACAATAATCCGATCAGCGCTTCCATACTGTAGGCTCTAAGGAAACTTTCGATATAGATCGTTCTGTTCGAATCACGAACGATGGGTTCGAAATTGGCAAAAAACTGATACTTATCCATTAAACTTGGACGTCCTTCGTCACCAGATGATTGCAATTTCGCGGGTGTTTTACCCATACTTACAAACAAAAATGCCGAAACGATCATCCCTACGATGATGGAATCTACTAAAAAGGCAATTATACGCTTGCCTAAAGGGGCGGTTTGGTAGTTGTGTGTCATTATCCTAGGTTTTACGGCGCAAAGATATGGATTATTGACCCAAATCGACAGTGTAACTGCACTAAGAACCGCACCTTAAATCCGGCTTTCGGCTTTCTGAAGGGGCGCTGATTTCGTAACTTTGCAGGCTCGGAGAGAAAAAGCATGGATCATATTCGAAATTTTTGCATTATTGCCCATATCGACCATGGGAAAAGTACCTTGGCCGACCGCCTGCTGGAGGTTACCAAAACAGTATCTGAACGCGATGCGCAGGCGCAGGTATTGGACGACATGGATATAGAGCGTGAACGCGGGATTACCATCAAAAGCCATGCGATCCAGATGGATTTTCTGTATCGGGGGAAACAATATGTGCTCAACCTGATCGATACCCCCGGGCACGTAGACTTTAGTTACGAAGTGTCGAGAAGCATCGCCGCCTGCGAAGGCGCGCTGTTGTTGGTGGATGCCACGCAGGGTATCCAGGCGCAAACCATCTCCAACCTGTACCTTGCCATCGAACACGATCTGGAGATCATTCCGGTGGTGAATAAGATCGATATGGATGGCGCCATGGTTGAGGAGGTGAAAGACCAGATCGTCGACCTCATTGGATGCAAACGTGAAGATATCCTCGAAGCCAGTGGCAAAACCGGTATCGGGGTGGACGCGATCTTTGATGCCATCATTCATCGGATCCCTGCCCCAAAAGGCGATCCAAATGGCCCCCTCCAGGCATTGATCTTCGATTCAGTATTTAATGCATACCGCGGCGTTGTCGCCTACTATCGCATATTTCAGGGAACCATTCGCAAGGGTGATAAGATCCATTTCGTAAATACCAAAAATAATTATGAAGCGAATGAAGTGGGCATACTCCGTCTGCAATACGAACCACGCGAAGAAGTACGTGCAGGTGATGTGGGCTATGTGATCACCGGTATTAAAGAAGCCAAAGAGATCAAAGTGGGTGATACCATCACACTCCGCGATCATAAATGTTCGTCGGAAGTTTCCGGATTCAAGGATGTGAAACCGATGGTGTTTGCCGGTATTTATCCTATCGACAATGATGATTTTGCCGACCTCCGCGATTCTTTGGAAAAACTTCAGCTAAATGACGCCAGTCTGGTGTTCGAACCGGAAAGTTCAGTGGCACTGGGTTTTGGATTTCGTTGCGGATTCTTAGGACTCTTACACCTGGAGATCGTTCAGGAGCGTCTTGAACGTGAATTTGATCAGAATGTGATCATCACGGTGCCAAACGTTTCGTTCGACCTGTTTACCACACGCAATGAAAAGATCGTAGTGCATAACCCTACGGATATGCCTGATCCGGGTTTGATCGAGCGTATTGAAGAACCATACATTCGCGCACAGATTATCACCGCTCCCGAGTATATCGGTGCGATCATGAAACTCTGTATGGAAAAACGCGGTATCCTTAAAAACCAGATCTACCTCACCACCAACCGCGTTGAGCTGGCCTGGGAAATGCCCCTTACAGAAATTGTATTTGATTTCTACGATAAACTAAAATCCATATCACGAGGCTACGCGAGCTTCGACTATGAATTGATCGATTAT
>JAYRVB010000408.1:0-6441 GCA_041918775.1 Chitinophagales bacterium | reverse complement strand
TCAGTGAAAATGGTGCTAAAGACATGGATTTTTATTTATGCGGATGGCGCAATATGGTGAGCGATGCCAGAAAACATCTCGAAGCATTAGGCTATACGAAAGAACGTGTGCATTTAGAAATGTACGATTAATCGAAGCGCAATAATTTCCTTCAAAATCCCGTGCGTGTATTTTAGTCCTGCCTGAACACAGATTCCAACACATCGAGGGAGCGCAGATCACCAAAGTCGCTGATATGCAATTTATAAAATTGCAGCACCCGGTGCAATAAGGTTTTTCGCATCGATGATGTGAGATGCAACTGATCGTAGTTGCGCAATTCCGGCTGCATGCAACTGCGCAGTGCCATGGTTTGATCAGGAGTTAAAAAATTTTCGTGATGCGGAATGATGTCTACGAACTCTCCTTCACGCATATCAAAATAGATACCCGATTGTATCTCCGGATAAAAACCTAAATATTTACATAGGCCCAATAAAAACCAGATATGGTGATTTCCAAGTGGTCGGTCTGTCTGGTCGAGGTCGATAAATGCGCAGAATAAAAAATCAAACAGGGAGGCGTGTGCATCCTGTTCGCGCAACAGCCTGTTGAGCAATTCAATATAAAATAACATCAGCGCACTGCGCACCACATCGAAGGGCAATCGTTCGTATACATGTGCATATCTGCATTCGCTGATGCGAAACAAAGAACCTTGTTCTTTATAGTATACCACCATCTCCAATAAATTGCCATGCTGATAGAGTGATGCCTTTCCTTTGGATTTTGCAGAGCGCACGCCGTTTACGATATAACTCTGTACACCGAACTGCTCCGTATAGATCTTAACGATCACACTGGTGTCACCATACTTAGTGGTGCGCAATACAATTCCGCGGGTTTTATGTAGCACTGGAAAAAATGATCATGCGAATGTACGGCCCAAACCGAATTAGTTGCGACTGATCACTAAAATTTTGGCCACTGCTGTTTGCGATCCGTCTTCGTTTGTGGCATAAACCATGTATACACCGGTAGCCGCGCGATCACCATCATATCCATTGCCATCCCAAATGGCTTGTCCGCCTAGAGCGCGGGTTTGCCATACGGTTCTGCCTGCCATGTCGGTGATGCGTACTTCCGCATCCTGTGTGAGTCCGTTGATCGCAATGGTGCCGGTGTAGTCTTCGCGCACCGGATTTGGAAATACATGCACTTCTGAAGATTCGGCAACGCCTTCTGTTGCCGTATATCTGTAGCTGATCACGCCTTTATCGGTGCCGAAATACACATCTCCGGTGGTGCCGTCGATGGTGATATTCAACACCACATTACTGATCAAAGGCGAATTATCGGTATTGAAATACAGCAGCTGCTCTGTGCCATCAGCGCTGATCAAAAATGCGCCGCTATTGGTGCCCACCCATTTTCTGTTGGCGCCATCCACTGCAATGGTATTTACTATATCGTTGCGCAGCAATTGCTCATAATAACCACCCAGATTTACGAGGGGTTGTGTGGCATCACCTGCTGTAGTGTTTGAGTACACTTCACCGGGATTATAAAATATCGTGATGCCTTCGCTGGTGCCGACCCAGATCTCATTTTGCTTATCCACCGCCAGACAATTCACAAAATTGGTATGCAGATTTCCATTACCGGAACCTGCACCCAGTATTTTGATCAGGTCATCAGATACATCATCGATGGTATTATTCTCGTTATATACCAGAATGCCGTTTCCCCTCGGTAATTGTATCCATTTAGTATTAAAGCCGTCCACCGCGATCTGTCCTACCTGATTCACAATATCGGTAGGCAATCCCGGATTGATATGCATCCAGTTTCCATCTGCTTTGCGCACGGCCAATGGATTTACAGCACCGAAATTCGATATCCATAAATTGTAAGTAGAATCCAAAGCCAGTCCACCAACGCGGTAAGATGTAGGATCGCCGGGAACGTTCTCCAGATAGCCTTGTTTAAATAATTCGAGGCTGTTTGCCGAACGGTTATAGCGGATAAGTCCACCACCAAAAGAACCGAGCCACACGGTGCCATCACGCGGATCTGCTTCTAACGCGATGATATCATATACCGAATCTAAAATAGAATAGCCGTATCTGTTGTATACGCTCCAGTATCCATAATCATACACCAGAAATCCATCTGCATTGAACTGATAATTCCAGGAAGCATTGATCTCACCGGGGGCTATGTATAAAATGTCGTTGCTCACGATCATATCCTGCACCTTACTGGAAACAGGACCGTTTGGTGCATAGCCGGCAAACTGTCCATCGCGATAACTCAATAAACTATTGTAACTGTCGGCGATCCATAAAGTACCATCCGCATCGCGCACGGTTTGCTGAATGGATTGCAACACCACATCGTTCACGATCTCGGTGACTGCTTCATCTGCATCCACTAATAAGATGCGACATGAATCTGCAGGATTGTCGACACCGAACTGTTGACTGATGATCAACAATTCTTCATCTGCAGACATGAACATGGTATGCCAGTTCTCTTCAAAGAAAAATGCCGACCAGGTATCATCTGCATATCGATAAATCGTATCGCCTACGAGTGTGTAGATCGCATTTTGAAAGGCCGCGATCTTACCTGCTTCGCCAACCGGAAGTCCGTCGATGCCGCTGATAGAATCCCACTTGGAAAAATCCTGAAGATTCGGTTCAGCGAGATCACCGCGATATACACCGCCGGAGGTGGCTGCAAAAATGGTGTTGTCGATCACCGCGGTCGCATTTACACGCAGGTTTGCGCCTGTGGCATCCGTAAAAAAGTAGGTGGCCGGACTTTCGCGTTTTCTGGTGTCGAAAAGCACCATACCAAAACCGCAACTCAATAAAACGGTGTCGCCTTTAAAGGTCGCGTGGTAAATATTCTTATCGCCATTGATGGCGCTGTTCTTTACAAAGGGATAATTATAGATCTCGTTGCCGAATACAAAATCCAGGTTACTATTTGTGTATGCCACAACCAGCGTGTGCGAGCCCATGTCGTATTGGATACCGCGGATACCCACATCCGAAAAGCCCGCGGCCGTGCTCAGGCGCTCGAAGGACAGGTCGGTTTTATCATAGGAAAACATGGAGGTGGCATTGGCACAGTACACCCTATCGCCCGCATCTGCTACTGCAATGGAACTGGTGTAGGGCAAATGTGTTTTCCAGGAGCCGATCGGCACCAGATGACTCTGGGCAGTCATCCATCCGGACATCAACAGGCACAAATACAAAAGGAGGGTACGCTTCATCTCACCGCAAAGTTCTGAAATCAGGGGTAATAACGCAGGACAAAGCACAATATTGGCGTACCGGCCGGATTATTGCGCTTCTTAGAGCATTTTTTACGATAAAAAGCGGAAACCGGCATGGCAATTATTGTCTTATCTGACTGATTATCAGCCATTTACAATAAATTTAAAGAGTTGTTGCGGGCGGAAACAGGAATAGCGCCGGATATCGGTCAATACTCCTGCATTCGTCGTATCTTTGCGCTCCGTTTTTAACCATGATCTGGAGGGCATTTGGTCGAATCATCATCAAGAACCGCTGGGCTTTCTTAGCCGGGTGGGTGCTGATTACCGGTTTTATGATCTGGGAAACCACCCGGGTCAAGCTCAGTTATGAGTTTTACAAAACCGTACCGGAGAGCAATGAGGCCTATGTACATTATGAGGAATTCAAGAGCATTTTCGGAGAAGAGGGCAATGTGTTGTTTTTGGGCGTGCAAACGGAGAAATTCTTTGAACTCGACTTTTTCAATGATTGGGTAGCCCTGGAAAATGAGCTGCGCGAGATCGAGGATATTGAAAGTACTTTGTCGGTTCCTACCAGCTATAAACTCGTAAAGAACACAGCCGACCGGCGCTTCGATATTCAGGCACTGGTTTCAAATCCACCGAAAACTCAGTCAGAGCTCGATTCGATCAAGGATGATTTTTTGCGGTTACCTTTTTATAAGGACCGGATCTATAGTGCGGATTCGAATGTGTATGTGATGATGATCAGCATCAATCGCACCGTGTTGGATTCACCGCGACGTATTTCGCTTATCGAAGAGATACAGGCCAAAACAGAGGCCTTTGCGCAAAAACATCAAACAGATATCAAGTATTCGGGACTGCCCTATATCCGCTATTATCAGTTGAGCACCATCACCCATGAGGTGCGCCTGTTTTTGATATTGGCCATCATCATTACCATCATTGTATTATATATCCTGTTCAGGAGTTGGGACGCTGTTGTATTTCCATTGCTCATCATCGGCAGCGGGGTGGTGATCGCCACCGGGTTTATGGCCATACTGGGTTATGAATTTACGGTACTTACGAGTCTTGTACCAAGTTTACTCATCGTGATGGGTATTCCGAACTGCGTATATCTGCTCAACAAATATCACCATGAGGTGCGTCGCTCCGGAAATAAAATGAAGAGCCTGAGCATCATGGTAGAAAAGCTGGGCTTCCCCACTTTCATCACCAACATGACCAAAGCGGTAGGCTTTGTCGTGTTCTGTTTTACGAATGTGCGCATACTTGAAGAATTTGGCCTTATCGCTACGATCGGTATCCTGGCTACCTTCATTATTTCCCTGGTGGGCATCCCGGTGGTATACAGCTTCCTCCCAAAACCAAAGGCCGAACACACCGACTATCTCGAAAGCAAGCAACTCAAATATGTTTTAGGCAAACTGGAATTGTGGACCTCCAGTCACCGTCGTCAGATATTCATTTCTGCAATTGTGATCATTGGCATTTGTGTTTTTGGTGCAGCGAAATTGAAATCTCGCGGATATATTCTGGATGAAGTACGGGAAAGCACTGCGGTGTATCAGGACATGAAATTTTTTGAACGCGTGTTTCATGGGGTGATGCCGTTTGAGGTAGTGGTGACGAAGAAACAGGTGGTGTCATTTGTACAGGATACCATCGTTAATGAAAACATGACCATTACGGACGTGGATACGCTTTTCACTTACGATACTTTAGTGGTGAAACGCGCAGATACTTCCGGCACCAAGGTGAGCGGTATGGGCACCTTACAACGTATTGCGCAATTACAGGACACATTGGCCACCTATCCGCAATTGTCCTCTTCACTGTCTGTGCTCGACGGATTGAAATTTGCACGTCAGGCGTATTACAACGGCTCGCCGCGATATTATGCTTTACCCGATATGCAAACACTCACCACCAACGACATGAAGGTGAAGGAGTATCTCGAAAATTCGGGACAAAAAGGCGTATTGGAAAATCGCTTTATCGGCAACGAAGGCGAGATCGCGCGCATCAGCGTGCAGGTAGCGGATATTGGCAGCGATAGCATGCCTAAACTCATTGCCGATCTGCAACCGAAGATCGACAGCATTTTCGATAAAGAAAATTACGATGTGCGCATTACCGGAACGAGTATTGTTGCGCTCAGTGGATATCAATATCTGATCGACAGTTTGTTTGAGAGTCTCATCATTGCGCTGATCGGCATATCCCTGATCCTGCTTTACCAATTCCGCAGCTTGCGCATGTTGGCGATCAGTTTCCTGCCGAACATCATTCCATTGTTCATCACAGGCGCGATAATGGGTTTCATGGATATTGCCATCAAACCATCTACTGTGTTGATCTTTAGTATTGCGTATGGGATGTGTGTGGACTTCACGTGTTACTTTGTTGCGAAGTATAAGCACGATCTGATCCGCAACAGTTTTAATATTCCGAAAACCGTAATGAGCAGTTTGCAGGAAGCGGGTGTAAGTATGATCTATACTTCGCTTATCCTGTTCTGTGGTTTCTTCATATTTGTATTCAGCAAATTCGGTGGAACGGTAAATATGGGTTTGCTCACCTCCATCACATTACTGGTGGCACTCTTCAACAACCTGTTATTACTACCGGCCCTGATGCTTCTCTTCGAAAAGGGACTGAATAAATCAAACCGAAAAATGATCGAAAAGGTAAGTTCTGAAAAACCAAGCCGACCATTCACAGATTTGATCGACAATCAAGGCAAATAACCCCCGCATTTAACCCGTTCTAACCTGTTTTATTAGTCAAACCCGTGTTCCATTTCCTCAGGAACGCGCATCACTCATACCCATCCATCATCACCAATAAAACAGTCACACCAAATCCCTGCAAAGTACCTTCTATGGGATACGGATCTCCAACTGCTGTATAGGGGTTGATGAAACCGTTGAGTTCGGAATATTCCGTTTTAACCGGCGACCAGGCGTAATATGGGCGTATGAGCAATCCGGCACCCCCATCAGAAGCAACAATGAATTGCAGAAAAGGGGAAATACCGATCTTAAATTGTTTCTGTACCTGCTCGAAGTTGGCCTTGCCGATATCGTCGGGTATATCTGATCTGGTGAGTGATTTTTCGCTGTTCAATCCAAAATTGACTCCGAGCGCCAATGCCTTTGTTT
>JAYRVB010000407.1:0-4827 GCA_041918775.1 Chitinophagales bacterium | reverse complement strand
TGGACGCAGAGAATCCACTACCTGTCTGCTATATGCTTCGTCGATATTTCCCTGAAGAAACTGAAACATATATACATCAAAACCCCATGCTGTTTTTGCACTTGGTCGGCCTGCTACGTTCAGCAATAGATTCGGCAACTGGCTGTCATCACCGATAAATACATTGCGCGGTAGCACGGTATCGCTGATGATGGGGTTGGTGACATACGGCAGGTAATGTTCGGTAAAGGTGCCAAAGAAGCGATAGTATCCAGATACGGTGATCTTATCCAGTTTGGATGGAGCAGATTTAGGAAACAATCCGATCTTAGATTGATGGGTTGTATCGCTTTGTGCCTGTGCAGGATGCAATGCAAGCAGCCACATGCCTGTGCAGATACAAATATTGCGGATAAGATGATGCTTCATTTGATTGTGCTGCTCTGTGGTTTAATTACTTTTGTTATTACTGCACATTTTGTTTTTTGAATGCTAACGGTTTAGGTCTGATTCTATCCGATTGTATTACATAAAATGGAATATTGCAATATGCATAATGATCATTGCCATCATACACATAAATAAATAATCTGTAAGCGCCTTCTTCTTTAGGTGTATTGAAGGAATATGCATTTTTCTTTTTGCGACCATGCAAGCCATTAATTGCAGGCGGTCTTGATTCAGCATCTCCCCCTGCTTTGATATCGCGACTTTCAGGCACCACTTCCCAGACATATTTTAATCTGTCGTTTTCTTTATCGTGGGCAAATACAACTGCATGTACACGTGATTTCGGTTCTGTTATAACATTTGCTTCTTTAGCTAATCCTTCAAGTCTTGCAGAATCCAGGATGGGCGCTGTATTGGTGAGTGATTGAGGATTCCAATAATTAGCTAGTACATCAACCGCTTCACTTGAAGCACCATTGTCGGAAAACATACCATACCATGTTGAGGTAGTTTCCTGTTTGAATCCCCAAAGAAAAACAAATGATCCTATACATTGAGGTTTATCCGCGAGAATGGATGTGGCATATCTTTCCTTATACGAATTTGCTTTTTCAGTACTGCTTTGTTCAATAGGTGCACCCCAACGTGTTTTTGCTACTTCCCAATGGCCGTTTGGTCCCCACTCAGTAATCATATACGGGCCATCCCAACCATATTGTTTAATCTTTCCTTTTACATTTCCGATGTCACCGTAAGTATTCACACCATAAATATCTATTTCAGGTGCGCGTGCTTTGATGAGTTTAACTTCTTCGGGATCAAGTCCTGCTGTTACAGTGCTTGTAGGATGTGCAGGATCGATACGATGGATCATGGCAGCGATATCATTTATGGCATACCATACATTGGTGTTGGTATAAAAGAGGTCCACTTCATTGCCTATGCCCCAGATCAATAAAGCCGGGTGGTCTTTATATTTAGTTACCACTTCCGTAAAGTAGCGCAATTGAGCACCCACTTTAGCGGTATCGTCGTAATTGAATCCATGGCGTTCGTGTTGCGCCCACAATCCTAACATTACGGTGAGTCCTTGAGCCTGAGCGGCATCCAGAATAGTGCCGGCATCATCAGTGCTCCATGTGCGGATGGTGTTTGCACCTATTTCTTTGGCTTTTTTCAATTCGGTTTGACCGCCCACACCTTGTATATAATAAGGTTTGCCATCGCGCATGAGTTGCCATTCGCCATTAGCGTTCTGCTGAAGTTTGACAGGAATTGGTCCGGATTGTGCGTAAACCGGAGCAACTACAGCCATCAGCCATAGGAGTATAGAAGTGATCTTATGCATAGACCAGTTAAAAATCGAACCTATGCCCTTTAAGTCGGGCCTTTTCAAATTCTTTTTCATTGAATGTATATAATTCGGCAGGACGATGATTTACACCGGTCTGCATTTCATTCAATGCTTTAAGAAAACGATATGTGCTTAATTTTTTTCTGAAATTCCCTTTGTCGAACGTTGTGTTCAACACGCCTTCAAAAACTTCCTGTAATTGTGTAAGTGTAAATTTGGTAGGCAGCACATCCTTCCAAATCGGATATTGAATAATGTCTTCCTGTAAGCGGTCGTGACAAGCATCAATAATAGCGCGGTGATCGAATGCGAGTTTCGGTAATTGATCAACCGGATGCCATTTGGTCTTTTTTGCCCAAAAGGAGGCTTTGGGGGTATAGTCGTCAATTTTGACGAAAGCATAATAGGCGATGGTGATCACGCGACCCAGTGGGTGTCGGTTCACTTCGCCGAAGGCCTTCACTTGTTTGAAGTGGATCTTACTCAGGCTGGTAAGGTCTTTCAGGATGCGAATGGCAGAGGTGTCCAGGTCTTCATCCGGAAAAACCAGATCGCCCGGTAGTGCCCAGTAATTCTTATAAGGAGCGGCACCACGCTGAATGAGCAGCACCTGAAGTTGCTTTTGATGCACACCAAACACCACGCAGTCGATTGAAAAGGCTGATTGAAAGAAGGTTTCAATCGGCACGGCATAGATGTCGTAGTTCAAACTTTTTCTCTTATCTGCATCCGTTTGGGACATATCTGCGGGTTTGCGTAACAAATGTAAGGAAAATTGCGGAAGTGGTGCTTTTTGTAAAAAATACTTTAAGAGATATTGTAAAAAATACAAAAAGGGCTTAGATTTACCAGACATTTCACTTACAAAAACTAGCGAATCATGAAAAAACTACTTACCTTATTATTTGGATTAAGCGTGCTCGCTGCTTTGGATGCGCAAACGTATAACGTTACCTTCCGGGTAAACATGAGCACCGTAGCCGACCCATTTACCACCCCTGAGGTGAACGGATCCTTTAACGGCTGGTGCGGCGGCTGTGCAGCCATGACCGACCCGGATAACAATGATATTTGGGAGATCACCATTGCCCTAGCACCCGGTATATATGAATATAAGTATGCCTATGATGCGTGGACAGGACAGGAGAACCTGACACCCGGATCTGCATGTACTGTAACCAATTTTGGGTTTACAAATCGTTACCTTGAAGTTACGGGGGATGTAGTGTTACCGGTAGTATGCTGGGCGAGTTGTAATGATTGCGGCGCTGGCGGGGTATATGATGTTACCTTCCAGGTAAATATGAATGGCGTGCCAGGACCATATACCACTCCGGAAGTGAATGGTAACTTCAATGGTTGGTGCGGAGGTTGTGCGCCGATGAGCGATGTTGACAATGATGGCATTTGGGATATCACCATTCCACTGGCCACCGGCACATACGAATATAAGTTTGCCTATGATGCCTGGACCGGCCAGGAAACACTTACTGAAGGATCTCCTTGTACTGTAACCAACTTTGGTTTTACGAACCGTTCATTGTCAGTTTCCGACGATGTTGTATTAGACCCTGTGATCTGGGGAAGCTGCGATGTGATCGATACAGATATTTCGCCGGCAGGTTCTGTAACAATATGTTCAGGTACAACGCAAACATTCAACGCACCAACAGGATATACAGCTTACCAGTGGAAGAAAAATGGGGTAAATATTGCCGGAGCAACTGCATCCAGCTATACCACCAATCAGGCTGGTAGCTATTCAGCTGTGATCAGCCTGGGTACTGCCTATGCGCAATCGGCACCAACCACACTCGCCATATCAAAACCAATCGTAAAGATCACCCCTATGGGCAGCCTTGATATTTGCTTGACAGGCTCAGTGTTGCTGAAAGGAAAAATTGGTGTTGGCAGCACATATCAGTGGTATAAGAACGGAGTGCTTATTCCCGGAGCGCCATTGAATTATACTGCAACATCCATTGGTACCTATAAGCTGAAGGAAACAACAGCGGCAGGTTGTGTAAAATCAAAATCAGTAACTGTAACTTCTTCATGTAAGTTGGAGGCAGCATTCTCAGAGTCTGTTACGGTTAACGTGTATCCGAATCCTTCTACAGGTTCGTTCACCGTTACTTCTGACGCCTTCCACACAGAGGAAGAAACAGCAAACCTTATCGTTTACTCAACCACTGGTATGGAGGTGTACAATCGCACTATTTCCATTCAGAACGGTATCATCAATGAACAGATCGTGCTCGATCAGGATGTTGCCGGTGGGGTATATGTAGTGAAAGTGATCAGTACTGACATTGCTATTACACATAGTATCGTAATAGAATAAAAGAGTACATTTGTTAAGCGTGAGGGCCCATTCGAAGTGAATGGGCCTTTTTGTTTTCTGAACTGCCTGTAAATCAGGTGAATAGCAGATTATTTTATCTTATGCAGGATGATCAGGAAAGGGAAATTTCGACTGATTTGTACATCTAATTGTTAAACAAAAATAGTCGGCACAAAGCTTTTTGTAAATCTTACAAAAACATACTAACTTTACTACATCCTTTTTATTCAAATCTAATGATATGAAAAAGCTTTTTACACTATTACTAATGAGTTCCTTTGCCATAGCTGCAATGGCTCAAACCTACAATGTCACCTTCAAGGTGAACATGAATGAGGTTGCAGCGGCCTTTACCACGCCGGAGGTGAATGGCACCTTTAATGGTTGGTGTGGCGGATGTAACCCTTTGTCTGATGCAGATGCGGATGGCATTTGGGAAGCAACCATTGCGCTGGCACCCGGTACATATGAGTACAAATTCGCATATGATAGCTGGGCAGGACAGGAAATGCTGGTGGAGGGTTCTCCCTGCACGGTTACAGCATTTGGATTTACCAATCGCACCTTTACCTTAGGTATTGCTGATATGGTATTAGATCCTGTTTGTTGGGGCAGTTGCGAAGATTGCGATGGCATCGTGCTGGCGCAAATGGACCTGCCTGTCACGTTTGACGAAGCGGGAATTGAGTATGGTTTGATC
>JAYRVB010000406.1:0-4687 GCA_041918775.1 Chitinophagales bacterium | reverse complement strand
TTGATCCTGGAATCGAAATTTACGAATAAGGGCTATGCGAATGGTAAACTGGTATGGAGACAAAAACAAAAGATACGGTATGCCTGGCAGTTGCAGTCCTGATGCATATGTGGTAGAAGCAAAACCAAAAGCTAGTGTAAAGCACAAATAACTACCTTTGGTTTTGATCATTTCGAATGATGAAATACGTTATCACCTTTTTTCTAATGAGTATACTTGGTGTAGCTGCGGCCTGCGCTCAACAAGCGATACCTCAGAAGATCCGAATTTCTGAAGGACATTGTTTAGGTAAATGTGGATATGGTGATGGCTTTCATGATCTATATTTTTCAGCCATATTGGAATATACACTGGCCGACAGCAGTTTCAGATATAAAAAGAAAGCGCATAAACCTTTTCAGGTACTTCGGACAGCACCTACGGATATTTTTACAGATCCGAATACCTATGTAGCGCTGGATTCATTGTATCAAAACTTTACGGCATTTACTTCGAGCAGGGGTAAATTTTATATCTATCGTATCGAATTGATCTACCACAGCGAAGACAATACCATGGGTCTCCCCTTGCAGATCAAGACATTGGATTTTGTGGTGTCAACCAACCCGAATCGGATACATCCGGCCTTCCTTGATTCAGTGATCAGTGATTACGAACTTATCTATTGGTCGCATAAAAAAAAGTGATGCACAATACGGCATATTTTGAGGCATCGGATATTACCACCGGCCAATGCAGCAGGAAGGCCGTTTGGTTAAAGTCGCGGCACTTCTGCAGTCTTAAGAAACTTTAAGGGTTAAAATTTTGCCATTCAGCGCCAAGGCATTTACTTTGCTATTCAAAGTTCTTTGATTGTAGCCTGATTGATGGCACGGTGCCCCCCTATCCGCATGGATGGTGGCACTCAGTCCAATGGTCTGCAATCCCGTTACTCGTTATTACCCTTTTCATTCAACCCTAAATCATGTATTATGCAAAACAAAAGATTCATCCTTATCCTTGCGACAGCAGCACTCTTGTCGATTCCCTTTATTGCCATGCAATTTACTGCCGAGGTGGATTGGGACCTGGCCGACTTCCTCATCATGGGCGTATTGTTATTTGGTACGGGGACGCTTATTGAGGTGGTACTGCGCAAGGTAAAAAGCATCACCAACAGGTTGATCATTTGTGGGGTTGTATTACTGGCCTTCCTGCTGATCTGGGCAGAACTCGCGGTTGGCATATTCGGTTCTCCGATCGCAGGATCGTGAACCCGAATAATTGTGTAATTTGGTAGCATGATCCGTGCTCCGTTGAAAACCTATATCATGATGAAACCACTCCTGTACATTTGTTGCTATTTTTTGATCATAGCACCAGCTGTAGGACAGGACACACTTTATTCAATAGCTTTTTCAGGGCCCACGGCAAGTACATTTGAAGACAGAGATACATCAAATTATTTTTATATAGATACGGCATTTGTCAATAATATCTGGCAGATCGGGTTGCCATCAAAAAACGAATTTGACCAGGCCTACTCTGTGCCATTGGCGCTTGTCACGGACACCTTATTGACATATAGCACAAATAATCGCTCGGTATTTGAATTTGTAGTAACCTCTGATGACGCCACTGATATCACCTTTTGGCATAAATGGGATACAGATTCACTGACAGATGGTGGCGTAGTAGAAGCAAGTTTTGATGGTGGGAATACATGGACGAATGTGATCGATGCGCCACAATTTTATCTACTTAATTTTTATAGCGAAGCTAATACCATTTCCAGCAATGACAATAAACCCGGATTTACAGGTGCATCAGACTGGGTACAAAGCAGGATCACCGGGTATGCGTTCAATTATATCAGATTTCGGTTTACGTTTACAAGTGACAACATAGGGGATGATCGCGACGGATGGATGATCGATGATTTTGTGTTTCTCTGCACAGGAACAAGCATAGAAGATCAGATCAATGGGTCAACTTTTCGGGTGTTCCCGAATCCCGCTACGGATGCCATTTTTGTAGAAACGGATAAACCACTTCACGATATCCATTTAAGGTTAAGTGATCTTTGTGGACACCAGGTCCTTACCGGCAATTTACCTGCATTGGATGTATCCACCCTGCCGAAAGGAATGTATTTGTTGGAAATTGATTCATCGGAGGGTAGATATATTAAGCGTGTTGTGCTGCAATAAACGATAAAACCTTATTTCAGAACTTACCCCATCCCACCCATGCGCAAATGGCTGCATCGCATACTACCGGAAAACCACCGGAAACGCAAGTGGATCGCGATAACGATCAGCCTGATCTTTGCAGGTGGATTCACTGTTTGGGGGATCTATGGAATAGGTGAATATGGTCTTGCTTTATTCATCTTTACGCCTCTTTTATTAGGCGCATTACCCACTATCCTGTACGGGTTAAAAAAGGAGCTGCGCAAAATAGAAGCCTGGCAACTCTCCCTACTCACCGTAACCATTTTTATGGCGGTTTTGGCCGTATGTGCCATGGAAGGCGCAATTTGCATAGCCATGGCCGCACCATTTGCCTTTTTCTTGTCGTGGGTCGGAAGTCTGATCGGATATGGAATCGTCAAACGAACACCTGATCAAATGCTACTACTTGCCATCTGGATATTGATCGCGAGTGTGCCGGCCACAGCATTTATTGAAAAGGACATTGAACCCGGCACCACTACCGTGACCACCTCTATGGAGATCGATGCAGATGCACAAACGGTGTGGGATAATCTGGTCAGCTTTCCGCAATTGGATGCACCTACTGAATTTATCTTCAAAACCGGCATTGCATACCCAACGGATGCTACCATAGAAGGAAGTGGTGTTGGTGCTGTGCGCTATTGCAATTTTACCACAGGAAGTTTTATCGAGCCTATCACCGTGTGGGATGAACCGCATCTCCTCCGGTTTGATGTGCAGCAGCAACCCGCACCTATGAAGGAACTTAGTTTCAGGGAAGTGGACGCCCCGCATTTGCATAATTATTTTGTTTCGCAACAAGGACAATTTGCTTTATCCACTCTGCCGAATGGACATACATTACTGGTTGGCACTACCTGGTATACACATGATATCAAACCCGGTTTTTATTGGAAATTATGGAGTGACCATATCATCCATACCATACACCTCAGGGTACTGAAACACATCAAATCCAACGCGGAAAATCAAAGCAGGATCTCTGAAAAGCAATGACGTTTTTGCGATGCAGTCTAAGCTCACTTAAACTCAAATGCCCTGCACTTCCGTTGGCACCATGTGACACATGGAATTTATAATCCTACACTACTCCTTTCAACAATATGCGCAAATATTGTTGGTAGGCATATAAGTCTGCTGACCTCGTTTGAAGCAGTTTGGGAAGCACTTGTAACTGCTTACTTTTTTGCAAGTGCAGGGTTGCACGGAGTAAGGCTACTTCGCTGAGTGCTTTATGGGGAATAGATCTCCCATTTAAGGCCGGTGCACACAAATGTTTGAGTTGGGCGATACTGTCGACTTCAGCTGCTCGTCGATCGCCGTTGTATGTTTCAGCGATGCGTGCATGTGTGCGTTCGCGAATGTCGAGCATGCTGATGGGGGTATGCGCAGCCATATTCAGGGCGATATTACTTTCTGTAAATCGCAATAAAGTATCTGTCGGAGAACGATATCCTTTTTCGCGTTTGATGCGTGCAAACTCCTGTTGAGCGAGTTTGCGCAATGTGGCATCTACCGGGCGGAAACCGAACTTATAATAGAACCAGAATGCACCGGATGCAATGCCTTCGGGGTTGTCCTTACCGTATTGATATGGTTCTACCTCAATATAACTGAGTTGAAAAACCTGAGTATATACCCGCAACAAGGAACAAAACATATAAGCAGATTCGCCGCCACGAAATGCTTCAAAAATGTGCACGCCAAACAAGGCCCTGTTGCCCAAAACCCATGCACCGCCGTAAGCTGCCGGATATCCGTTCTTAAACAAGGTATACCCCACGTACGACTCCACAGCCAATTGACGCTCAGGGATCATTCCATATATGGCGACACTCAATCCCCTGTCTAAGTTGTAATACCGCAGGCTTTTCGCATCGATGTAAGTGATTGGATCCGTTTCACGCTGCATCAGGATGAGTGCCTGTTGCATACTCCTGATCATGGCTTCCGTTTTCTTTGCCGATAGTGGTGTGGGCGCAGGTAATTTTTGAGCTAGCAGTTGGGTGTGATCGAACTTTCGGATCAGATCCCGGTGATAAAAATAGGTATCGGTGTGGATGCGATTGAATGCTTTGGAAAAGCTATGGTCTTTGGGTTTGAGTTTTACATATAGTCCCAATTTATGAAAGAGCTCATCCTTGATAAATGGGGCATGATCCAATCGCGCAAACTCGCTGATCAGGAAGGGGAGATATTGGGGTCGCGACAAGTGTAATGCGCTGAGTAATTGTCGATTGGCATATCCTGTTGCGGTAATTTCCTTTTCAATACCGGGTAAAGTAAAAGCGAGTGTTTCGCTCAATGTAAGTTGACTGTTTGAGAATGCATCAAAATGGACATCATACTGAGTATCGTGCATCATTTCTCTGAGCAGATCGTGAGAAAAGGTGCTGAGGGTAATGCTGTAGGGAAGTCCGGAATTTTCGAGTTGCTTTTTAGTGCGTTGCGGCAGGCGCTTTAACTGTTTA
>JAYRVB010000405.1:0-4831 GCA_041918775.1 Chitinophagales bacterium | reverse complement strand
CCAAAAAATCAAAACGCGCTATGGCGGTATCCATCACCTACCAGCCTATCGCCCCGCATGCAAAAGGAACATTAATGGAGATACATCCCCACGGCGGAAAATATCATCAGATTCGCGCCCAACTCGGCGCTGCCGGATTGCCCATAGTTGGAGATTCGCTTTATGGCGCTACAAAATCTTTTCAGGAGAATCGTATCATGTTACATGCATACAGCATCACCTTTATACACCCCGTATCAAATACCGAGTTAACTTACACTTCTCAGTTTCCTGGTGATTGGGATTAAGCCCTTCATCGCCATATATTTTTTTCACGCGAAGACGCAAAGACGCGAAGAAATACAAAAGGAACTTAGGCATCACGACTCACGATTTACTGACTCACCTCTCACCTCCGGATAGCTATCAGGACGCCATTCACCCCACATCAACCACCGAAAAATCCAGTCGTCTTTGTGCCATATCTGCCTTGTTGATCTTGATGCGGATGGTGTCACCGAGTTCATAGTTTCGACTTTTCGTGAGGCTGACCAGTCGACGGCGTTTTTCATCGTACATGAGTTCATCGCGGATGTCGGTTACATGCACCATGCCTTCGCATTTATTGGCGATCAGTTCTACGAAAATGCCATAAGGTGTGATGCCGCTGATGACGCCATCAAATTCTTCACCCACATGCTTCGATAAATATTCCACCTGTTTGTACTTCACACTTTCGCGCTCTGCTTCCATGGCTTTGCGCTCGGTAGCAGAGCAATGGCGACAATGGTCTTCCAGTTCCTCTTGCTTAGGATAGGTCAATGGCACTTTTTCCAATACATCTTCCAAGATGCGATGCACCATCAGATCGGGGTATCGGCGAATAGGGGAAGTGAAATGTGTATAGTGGTCAAACGCCAGACCGTAATGTCCGATGTTTTTTGTGGTATACACTGCTTTGGCCATGCAGCGAATGGCGAGATTCTCCAAAATGTTTTGTTCAGGTTTGCCTTTGATCTCTGCCATAAGGGCATTGAGCTCGTTGGAAATATTTTTTGGTGAATCAAGTTTCACCTTGTATCCAAACCGGCGGGCATTCATGCTGAATTCTTCCAAACGTTGCATATCCGGACGATCGTGCACACGATACACAAAAGGCACCTTTGTATGTTGCTTGGCTAAGAGCGTTGCTACCCGGCGATTGGCCAATAGCATGAGGTCTTCGATGAGCATATGGGCATCTTTTCGCTCTTTGACATATAATCCGGTTGGCACAAAATTTTCATCGAGGATGAATTTCACCTCCTGTGTCTCAAAGCTGATCGCACCTTCGGCAAATTTCTTTTTACGAAGTGCATGCGCGATGGTATTGATGGTCAATATTTCTTCTGCATATTCCCCTTTGCCATTTTCCAATATCTCCTGTACTTCTTCATACGTAAAGCGGCGATCGCTATGGATCACTGTTTTGCCAAACCACTCCTCAATGATGCGCCCTTCTTTATCCATTTCAAAAATGGCACTGAAGGTGAGTTTATCTTCATGTGGTCGAAGGGAACAAACATTGTTCGATAATTTTTCCGGAAGCATGGGGATCACACGGTCGACCAGATATACTGAGGTGCCCCGTAAATACGCTTCCTTGTCAATAGCTGACCCTCGTTGCACGAAGTGCGATACGTCGGCGATATGTACACCTATTTCGTAATGCCCATTGTCGAGCACACGATACGAGATGGCATCATCAAAATCTTTAGCATCGTAAGGGTCTATGGTGATGGTGAATCTGTTGCGTATGTCTAATCGTTCTGCAATCACTGATGGGGCTATGGACTCAGGGATCTTGTCCGCTTCCTTTTCTACTTCCTTTGGAAATTGATACAGGATACCTGTTTCCACCAGAATTGCTTCCATGTCGCTCTTATGATCACCGGGCACACCGAGTTTGGTCACCACTTCACCGATCGGATTTTTCATACCCGGAGGCCAATCCTTGATGCGCATAATGATGCGGTCGCCGGCAGCGAGTTTTTTCTTTTTTACCTCTTCAGCAGGTATATAAAAATCGTAATTATTGAAACGGTCGTCAGTTACAGCAAAGCAATGCGGTCCATTGATATCTATCGTACCGATGAATAATTCTTTTTCTCTTTTGATGATCTCTGTGATCTCGCCTTCGGGCTTTTTGTGTTTGCCCATGGCCGTGATGCGAACACGCACGGTATCGCCATTAAAGGCGCGCATGGTTTTATGTGAAGGCACGAACACATCATACAAGTGACCGTCGATGACCACATAGGCATCGCCGCGCTGCGTCATATCCACGATACCCACTTTGGTGGCACCGCTGGATGCACTTTGTTTTCCGCGAAATTGATCGGGTGCAAATTCTTCGATACTCCCTTTGTTCACGAGACTCTCCAATGCATCATACACACCATCCATTTCGCCTGTTTTGGATGCCCATTTGAAAATGGTTTTCAGTGTGGCTCCCTTTCCGGATTTATCGCGAATGAAGGCAAATAATTCTTCTTCAAAATTCTTTCCTGCGCGAATGAGCTTGGCGCCTTGTTTTTTCTTCTTCTTCCCCATACCCTAAAGATAGGGAGTTCCTTCCCTTTTCGTAATTTTCCGACCGATAACATGGAGAAGTGGCGTGATTATTTGCTGATAGCGTGCCTGGGCGCACTCTTGTTTTTGCCTTTTTTGGGGCAGGCGCATCTGTTTGACTGGGATGAGATCAACTTTGCTGAGGCTTCTCGTGAAATGGTGCTCACAGGCAATTACACGCAAACCCAGGTCGATTTTCGTCAGTTCTGGGAAAAACCTCCACTGTTTTTTTGGATGCAGGCAACTGCTATGCAGCTGTTTGGCATCAACGAATTTTCGGCTCGTTTTCCGAATGCTGTGTGCGGCATCCTTACCCTCATGCTGTTGTTTGCTATCGGCAAGCGCCTGATGGATAAACGCATGGGTATATTATGGATGTTGTGTTACGCCGGAAGTATTCTTCCACAGTTTTATTTTAAGTCAGGTATCATCGACCCCTGGTTCAACCTCTTCATCTTTTTAGGGGTTTATGGATTTGTACGCTATATGCATGAAGATAAACGCTTGCTTTGGCTGTGCATCAGTGCCGTAGCCGCAGGTTTATCGGCATTGACCAAAGGACCGGTTGGTATAGCGTTGATCGGACTTACGATTTTGGTGTACTACATCATACAGCGCTTTCGCGGATTTCCATCGGCAAAGCATATTGGTGTATATGTGTTATGTGTATTACTGCCAATCGTACCATGGGTATCAATTGAGATCGCACAAAATGGCACCTGGTTCATCAAGGAATTCTTTATTTACCAGTTGCGCCTCGCCACAACTGAAGATGCAAGTCACGGTGGGTTTTTCGGATATCATTTTGTGGTATTGCTCTTTTTCTGTTTTCCCGCCAGCACTTTTGCCATCGGCAGTTTCCTGCATAAACAACCGCTGGCACAACAGGTAACTGATATGCGCAAATGGATGATCATCCTGTTACTTGTCGTGTTGATCGTATTTTCCATCGTGCAAACCAAAATTGCACATTATTCTTCAATGGCGTATTTCCCTTTAACCTTTTTGGCGGCATTGCGATTGCATGGCCTGCAACGAGCTTCACGCATTGAATTAGTATTGTTGCTATTGACAGGCGTAGTGATCGGTGTATTAATGATCGGCATTCCGTATATGTTGCAGCATCCTGATCAGTTATTGCCTTATGTGCAGGATGCCTTTACGCAACAGGCGATCTTTGCGGATGCGCCGTGGACAGGATGGGAATGGCTGATCGGTGCTATTTTGCTGATCCTTGTAGTATTGTCTGCCTTGCAACTTCGCAAGTCTTTTGCACCCAATGCGGTTTATGTACTCTTCGTGTTGAGTATGTTGATCATCAACATCGCCATGGTGGTGTATACGCCGCGCATCGAACGCTACTCGCAGGGCGCGATGGTCGATTTTTTTATCGATAAAAGTGATGAAGATTGTTATACTGATGTGGCAGGATATAAAAGTTATGCGCATTTGTTTTACGGAGCGCGCACAGCTGAAGATGTAAACAATCCGATATTTCTGCAATGGTTGGCAAATCAGGGATTAGATCTACAGGAATTAACGGCGATAGAAAGCAGAAATGCATATGGCAGGTGGTTGCTGACAGGCAATATCGATAAGCCTGCCTACTTTGTTACGAATATCAGAAAGGCCGGTCAGTTCAAAGACAAAGCCGGGCTTATTCCCATAGAGGAGAAGAACGGATTTTATTTCTTCATGCGCAAACCTATACCAGAGCCATGAAATATGTCTACATCATTCGTCACGCTAAATCCGACTGGTCGAACGGAGAATTATCGGATAGGGAGCGACCCTTAAATGCACGTGGTTTAAGTGACGCACCGCGTATGGCGCAAATATTCACGCAATTGGCAAAACCACCTGAGGTCATTTTAAGCAGCCCTGCCGTGCGCGCCAGAACAACCTGTAACTTTTTTTGTCAGGCCTGGCAAATACCGGAAAGCCATATCCGGATTGAAGACCACCTCTACTTCGGCTCTCCCGAATTATTGATCAACCTGATCGCTACCCGCATCGGCGAGCATGAAAGCATTGCTGTATTTGGTCACAATCCGACCAACAGTAATCTTGCCTATATGCTTTGCCCTGACTTTTTGGACGAAATGCCCACCTGCGCCATTGTGGCAATAGGCTTTGAAAAGCACGTTTCCGAAGGAAAAGGGAAATTGCTTTGGTATGAGTATCCGAAGAAGAAAGGAGGGGGGGGTAATTCGTTAATTCGTTAATTCGTTAATTCGTTAAT
>JAYRVB010000404.1:0-3713 GCA_041918775.1 Chitinophagales bacterium | reverse complement strand
GGTTCTGTAGCCGGTTTGCTATCTGCGCTGTAATATTTGATCACGCGAACACCTGCGTCGTTGCGACTTACATCTGTACCAGCAGTAGTTTGCAGGTCGGCAAGAGCCACAGGCTCATTCAAAGCTACAGAAGCAGGGTTGGTCAACACTTTATCTTTGATGCTATTTGCAGCCAGCACACCATTCACATCGGAACCGGCATTGTCGGCATTCGTGTTCACATCATCGCGAGATACCATCAGTTCACCTTTGTCGGTCAACACGTGATTCTGGTCTGTGTTATTGGAGGTTTTATCGTAGCCGGTGCCCAAAACATTAGCAGACAAAGGGCCTGTATTCGTATTAGAACCGGTGCCGGTATTAGGTCCGTAGTAGTAGTTACTGTCGTCATAACCATAGTAGCCACCATAATTTCCATCATAATAGCCATTCCAGTAGCCATCGTAGTAACCATTCCAATAACCGTTATTGTATCCGTTCCAGTAGCCATAGTTATAGCCCCAAGGATCATAATATCCATAATAAGGATAACCCCAGCCGCCATAGCCCCAGCCGTTGTTCCAGCCCCAGCCATTGTTCCAGCCACCATATCCCCAGCCGTTGTAGCACCAGCCTGCATTATAACCCCAGCCTACGTTCCAGCCGTAATAGCTGTTCCAACCCACATTCCATCCCGGTCCCCAGAAAGGATCGTAGAAATACGGATTGTAACACCAGGCATTGTAACCAAAGCCGCTGTAAGGGTAATAAAAACGATAAATACTCGATGTGTAGTAATAATCATCGTAGTCGTAATCATCGTAATAGTTATTTACGATGTAGGTATTGCCCTCATCGTCGTAATAGGTTTCTGCTTCCGCCAGATCATCAGCGCCGTAGCGATAGTCATAATCTTCCTGCGGAGCAGAATAGCTGTAATCCGGAGTGGTTGAGGTTCCGGGGTACGTGCTGTAACTTTCAGAAGTTGAGGTTGTGGTTGTGGTTTCGGTTGTAATGGACTCCGTATAGGTTGGATCCCCTGCGGAGTAGTAAATATCGTCAGATGAAGCTCCGCGAGAGGCCGACTGAGTGGAGCAGGAAGCTGCCATAATGCCGGTTGCGGCCAGAAGGAGGAGGTAGTTCAGTTTCATAATCGATATTTTATACTGTTTAGTAATCTGATGCTGCAAAGGCAATTATTACCTTTGCGAAACATATAAATCCAAAATCATACCAAATTTACAATATGGCCGAAAAGATCACAAAAAGAGATGTTAATTATTCCGAGTGGTATAACGACCTGGTGCTCCAAAGCGGGCTGGCCGAATATGCCGCCGTACGTGGATGTATGGTGATCAAACCCTATGGCTGGGCGATCTGGGAAAACATGAAATCCGTGCTGGACGCGAAGTTCAAGGAAACCGGACACGTAAATGCCAGCTTTCCGCTGCTCATTCCGAAGGGTTTTCTGGAACAGGAAGAGGGCCATGCGGAAGGTTTTGCCAAAGAATGTGCCGTAGTTACCCATTATCGGTTAAAAACCGATCCCGACCGCAAGGGAAAACTGATGGTCGACAGCGAAAGCAGGCTCGAAGAGGAGCTGATCATCCGTCCAACCTCTGAAACCATCATTTGGAACTGCTATAAAGGGTGGATCCAAAGTTACCGCGACCTTCCCATCCTCATCAACCAATGGGCGAATGTGATGCGTTGGGAAATGCGCACGCGTTTGTTTTTGCGCACGGCCGAATTTCATTGGCAGGAAGGACATACCGCCCATGCTACGAGTGAAGAGGCTGTGGAAGAAACAGTGAAAATGCTGAATGTGTATGCCGACTTTATGGAAAACTACATGGCGGTGCCGGTGATCAAAGGCGTTAAAACAATAAACGAACGTTTTGCCGGTGCTATAGACACTTATTGCGTGGAAGGATTGATGCAGGATGGCAAAGCTTTGCAATGTGGCACTTCGCATTTCTTAGGCCAGAATTTTGCAAAAGCATTTGATGTGAAATTCCTGAATCGCGAAGGCAAGCTCGAATATGCCTGGGCTACCAGCTGGGGGGTGAGTACAAGAATGATGGGGGCGCTGATCATGGCACACAGTGATGATGAAGGACTAGTGATCCCACCACGACTGGCGCCATTGCATGTGGTGATCGTGCCGATCTTTAAGGGTGCAGAACAATTAGCTATGATCACCGAAAAGGTGGATGGTATAATACGCGAATTGAAGGCGCTGAATATCAGTGTAAAATATGACGACAGTGATCAGGCGAAACCGGGATGGAAATTTGCTGAATACGAATTGCGCGGTGTTCCGGTGCGCATCGCCATTGGCGGTCGCGATGTAGAAAACGGCACTGTTGAAATTGCGCGTCGCGATACCAAAGAAAAAACTACCGTGAAAAATGAAAATCTCGGTGCGTATATTCAACAATTACTGGAAGACATCCAGCAAAACTTATATAACCGCGCTTTACATTTCAGGGAGAGCAATACACATGTGGTGGATACATGGGATGCCTTTAAAGCGCAGATTGAAAAAGGTGGATTTGTAAGTGCGCATTGGGACGGCAGTTCTGAAACCGAGGATAAGATCAAGGAGGAGACCAAAGCCACCATCCGCTGCATACCGCTGAATAACGCGCAGGACAGCGGCACATGCGTGTACAGCGGAAAGCCCAGTTCACAGCGCGTACTATTTGCCCGGGCTTATTAAGGATCAACTGCATTAGAAGAAACAACTACAGCCATCTCAGGTGTTCATCCGGGATGGCTGTACTGTTTAATACATAAGTGCAGTTGTTTGATCAACAAGTGATGGTGAAACGAAAACAACTGCCGGCTTTTAGCGCATAAGTGAACTGCCTGATGACTGTCCATCTGCACAACAGATCGTAACTTTATTCCAAATACACCCGTCGAAGCGAAAAATGACTGCAGGAAAGTGGCTATATAGGTATTTGCTGTTGATGGCCTGTTTGGGAACCGGTATCGCTTCTGCACAACATCCCTTAAAACTATCTATAGAGCCTACGGGCGATTATCTGCCCACCACCGTATTCTACGTGTTTCGCGATGCTGCTGACATCATGTGGCTGGCCACGAATACCGGTGTATATCGATACAATGGATACACCTTCGAACATTTTACGAGCGAGGATGGATTAGGTGATAATGAGATCCTTCGATTGTATCAGGATAAAAAAGGCAGGATATGGTTTCAGTCGATGAACGGAAATCCGAGTTATTACCTCCAAGGTAAAATTTATCACAAAGGCAACGACAGCATGCTGGCTCAACTCACGTTCACGAAAATGATCCTGAGTGAGGTAGAAAATGCAGATGGTGATCTGTATATCAATGCACGTCCAAATAACCTGGTAAAGATCACTCCCGACAATAAAGTGGAATACTTACAGATCTCAGGTTTTGAAAATTACATGTGGGTAGATAACGCCGGAAAATTATACACCTTAAGTCGGAACGTGCTGACCAAAAATTATCCGATCCGTGGAAATAGAAAAGGTAACCTCAATCTGGTATCCCAGCTTCGTGATGTATATCGCATAAACAGCCCTAATGATATCGAATTGCTATTTACGCTGCCTGCCATTAGTGAAGAGATCATTTTCATGCGTATTAAAACGCCTGAAGAGGTGTATATCGGCACACGCAATGGATTATTCATTTGGAACAGTGTTACTGAAGCGCCTTTACAACACCTGATG